>CAYWND010000007.1:0-20445 GCA_964459085.1 uncultured Oceanibium sp.
ACCCGTCGCGTGGTGCGGTTCAAAAGGCGCGCGCCCAGCCGGGCCTCAAGCGCCGAGACGTGCTTGGAGACCGCCGATTTCGACATTCCCAGTTTCTTGGCTGCATCCGTAAAGCCGCCCTGGTCGACCACGCTTACGAAGGCTTCCATCTCGGTCAGTCTGTCCATGCTCTCGTCTCGGCAAACTCTTGCGGGTCATCCCCCGCACGAGATGTTTCAAATTTCGGGTCACGAACACATCGCCAGTTGGCTGCGATAGGTCGCCGCCCTGGCATCGACCTTGGCCGCCGTATTCATCAGCCACGACTTGCGCCGATAAGAACCCCGGCCATAGCCGGAGTGACCCTCGTGATAGGCCAGATAGTGATTGTAGGCGTCCTGTGGAAGAACCCCGTACTGATCTGTCGTCCTGGACATGTACCACCCCATGAAATCAGAGGCGTCCTGGAAATTGCTGCGGCTGGCAAACCGTCGCCCCGTGTCCGATTTGTACCAATCCCAGGTTCCGTCGATGGCCTGCGCATACCCATAGGCCGATGACACGCGGCCGGTGGGTATAAAGCCCAAAAAGAAGGTGCGCGGGGTCTTTGCCTTGGGCCGGAAACTGCTTTCCTGGTACAGCGTCGCAAGCTGCACCTCGACTGGAACCCCCCACCGGGCCTGCGTCTGGTACATGGCGCGGAACCAACCGGGGCGTTCGTATTGGATCGCGCAGGCGTTCTCGGCATTGCTGGGCGGGCCTTCGCTGCCGCCCGAGCACGCTGCGAGAAGCGCAAGAAGTAGGAATGGCCAACGGGTCATATCCGGGGAACCTGTATCAACTAACCTGCTCTCAGGGGCATTTTGCCCTCGTTACCAGGCAGTTTGCCTCAAAAGCCGGTTTTTTGGAAGTCCCGGTTCCGTGATCATGTCACGCGGCCCGCAGGGTATCAGTTCGATGTCCCGAAATTCTTTCCCAGCGTTCCGGTGGTGTTGTAGATCTCGTAGCGTTTTGAATCGTTGTTGGCAGTGTGCTTCTCGCCCACGACCGGTTTGATATGGATCCCGTAGGTTGCGTAGTAGGGATAGGTGAAATCCGATGTCTGCTTAACGTAGACGCCGTTGAAACAGTGCTGCTGCCCGGGCTTCAGCTTGGGGTACACGATCTTCTTGTGATAATTCGCGATGCCCTTCTTGAGGATCTGGCCGTTCTGGTGGATCCGCTGAAGCTTGGCGATCACGTAGTAGACCTCGGCCGGCGGGCTCTCGGACTTGCCGATGTTCCGAACGCAGCCGGACATGTTTCCGGACTGGCCGTTGAATTCCACTTTGGTCGGGATCAGGTCGGGGCCGATCATTCCGATTGCCGGTTTTGTCAGCCCTGTTGGGGCTTTGGGCACCTTTACGATGGGCACTTTAGGCGCCTGGCGGCCCTCGTCACGGGCATACGCCCCGGCAACCGAGGCCAGCAGGATCAAAGACGCTGTGAAACCCAAACGTAGCATGACATCCTCCAGTCTAACGCATTCCCGCACATATGTCGCGCCAACGCACCGAACGGTTCATTTCGGTTCGCTTAAGACTCGGTGTGCAATGCTGCGCTGCGCCATCGCGTCTATGGACTCGCACCGGTTTCGAGACTAGGTAGACAAGACGGCAGACTGGGCAGAGCATGATGTATTCGGCGAAGGCGAAATTCTCGATCGGTGACGTGGTGAAGCACAGGATTCACCCGTTCCGTGGCGTGATTTTCGACATCGATCCAATCTTCAACAACACCGAGGAATGGTACAACGCCATTCCCGTCGAAAACCGCCCCTCGAAAGAACAGCCGTTCTATCACCTGCTGGCCGAGAACGAGACATCCTATTACATCGCCTATGTGTCCGAGCAGAATTTGCTGCCGGACGAGAGTGGTGATCCGGTGGATCACCCCGAGGTCGGCGAGGTTTTCAGCGCCATGTCGGACGGCAAGTACACGCTGGATGGGCGAATGCACTGACCCGGCTTGGGTGCGGGATTCGGAAGCGATTTGCGGACACTCGGGCTGGTCTAGTAGCCCAGCGCACAACCATCCTTGCGTGGGTCGGACGCCCCCATCAGCGTCCCGGTTTCAGGGTCAATCAGGATCGCCTGGGCGCCGCCGATCGGCGTATCCGGCACTATGACGTCATGCCCGCGCGCGGCCAGATCCTGCCGCTGCGCGTCGGTATAGCCCCGCTCGACCCTGAGTTGCCCCTTGTCGGGGAAGCTGCGCGGAAAATCGATCGCGGTCTGTGGATCCATCCCGAAATCCACCATGTTGGACATGAACCGCACGTGACCCGCGGACTGATACTGCCCGCCCATGACGCCGAACGGCATCAGCAATCGACCGCCCTTGCGCAGCATCGCAGGGATAATCGTGTGCATGGGGCGTTTGCCCGGTCCTGCCTCGTTCACGTGGCCGGGGGTCAGGTTGAACCCCAAGCCACGGTCGTGGAACAGAATCCCCGTGTCGGGATCGGCCAGGCCAGAGCCGAAGCTGGAGAAGATCGAATAGATCAGCGAAACGGCCATCCGATCCCGATCCACTACGCACAGATAGATCGTTTCGCGGTGCACCGCCTCGGTCACTTCGGACACGCGGTCCATGGCAGGCGCTTCGGGATCGATCAACGCGGCAAGGCCAGCAGCAGTTTCAGGCGACAGCATCCGGTCCAGATAGGGGGCCGAGGCGTCCGGGTCCCCAACGAACCGATTGCGCGCATCATAGGCCAGCTTGGTCGCCTCGGCCTCCAGATGCACGCGGTCTGTGCCGCGCGGGTCCATGGATGCCAGATCGAAATGGGACAGGATATTTGCCAGCAGGATCGCGCCCGCGCCCTGACCGTTGGGCGGCAGTTCGACCAACTCGTAGTCCTTGTAGCTGCCTGAAATCGGCTGCACATAATCCGATGCGGTCGCATCGAAATCATCCAGCGTGTGCGTACCGCCCGCCGCGCGCAGGAATTCGACCATGCTTTCGGCAATCGCGCCCTGATAGAACCCGTCACGCCCGTCGCGGGCGATGGCTTGCAGGGTATCCGCCAGCTTTGGCGCGCGAAACATCTCGCCCGGCGAAAGCGCGCGACCATCTTTCAGGAACATGTCCCGGGCCGCGCCTTGCAGATTGCCCTGCGCCTCGGCCCAATCGAACGCCACCCTGGGCGCGACGGCAACCCCGGCCTGGGCATAGTGGATCGCCGGGGCCAGCACATCAGCCAGCGACAGCCGGCCATGGTCCTTTGACAGGCGACATATCGCGTCCACGGCACCGGGAACCGTAACGGCATGGGCGCTGCCACCTGGCATAGCGCTATGCCCCTGCCCCCGCAGCCGTTCGGGATCCAGTCCCTTCGGCGCGCGCCCTGACCCGTTCAATCCAACGATCTGCTCCCCGCCAGCTGGTTGGATCAAGGCAAACATATCCCCGCCGATGCCTGTCATTTGGGGCTCGCACATCCCCTGCAGCACCGCCGCCGCCAGCGCCGCGTCTACGGCATTCCCACCCGCTTCCAGGATCTGGATTGCAACTTTCGATGCCAACGGATGAGACGTCGCAGCCATGCCGTTGTCGGACATGACCATGGACCGGCCGGGTAGATGAAAGTCACGCATTGTCAGAGATCGTCCAGTGTTGGGAATGAGCGCCATATAGCACACCGCCCGATGTTGTCACGAGCGCCGGACACGGGAAGACAATTCGCGCGAAAACCGTCAGCAGGGTCGCCGCGTGGCGTCAGCAATTTTGTGGGGACCCTGGTGCCACTGAAAGGTGTGGGGGCTAATTTCCAGCAGCACCAGGGAATGAAGCTCACTCGAGCAACCTGAAACAGTTTTGTAGTTGTTCGGGGCGAAGCCGTGCTCAAAATGTGGCGTATTGAGGGCAAAGCCCTAAAATCGAGTGATTCAGACGCTTGTAAATTGGGAAATCATCAACAAAAGTGAAGAAATGACCTTCAATCGACCCAGCAGCGTCTCGCGCGTTCCCCACGGAGAGAATCGGGTTTCCTTTCACCGAACCGAAATGTCAGTGATCATGCCGGTCTATGGCCGAATGGTCGCAAGCGGCGAATGGCGCGACTATGGAATATCGATGCTGCGCGATGTAGCCGTGTTCTCGATCTTTCGACACGCGGCCGAGCATCCGGTCTACAGGATCGAGAAACGCCCCGCATTGGCGGCGCGTCAGGGCCAGTATTCGGTGATCGGCATGGATGGCCGGATCCTCAAGCGCGGGCACGATCTGAAATCGGTTTTGCGGGTGCTGGAAAAGAAGCTGATCAAGGCGGTCTAACCGGTCCCGATCCGTCGCCGTGCTGTGATCGGCCCGTCCGTCAGGGCGATCCGGCTTTCTGCCTCGGCCAGGGGTTCGGACACGCAGGCCATGTAGTTCGCGTTTGCATGCAGAAGCTGACTGCCATCCAGCATGATGCCGACATGACCCTTCCAAAAGACCAGATCGCCCCGCTCCAGTCGCCCGTCCACGTCTCGCCCCAAAGACAACTGCATGTCGCTGTCGCGCGGGGCCGCGCGCCCCACGGCCATCAGTGCAAGCTGGACAAGGGCCGAACAGTCCAGCCCGAAGCTACTGCGCCCGCCCCAAACGTAAGGTGCGCCCAGGAACCGCTCGGCCGCGGTCACATAGTCCTGCCCAGCCTGTCCCAAAGGCACCAGTTGTGAACGGGCAACAAACCCGCCATCGGCGATGCGCACATATCCATCCGCCTCGGCATCCACCTCGACCCGGGCAAGCGCAGGCAGGGTGGCCAGCGGGCGGGTCTTGAGTTGCGGCTGGGCGTAGGTTTGAGCGGCCGTCGTCGCGACCATCAGGGTCGGTGCGGGGCGCCCATGTCTAAGGCCCTGCGCGGGAACATACCCGACATACCCATCCTCATCGGCCTGACCCCAGGCAAACCCGGATGCGGTGTCGATCTCGTAGGCGGTGAACCCCTCGCCAAACAGCAGTTGGTTGGTCAGCGGCGCATCCTGTGTGGGCTGTCCCAGCATATCCAGGACAGGCGCCACGACCGTCATTGGCGTCGGATCGGCATACCGCGCGGCCTCGACAGTGCCCCTAAGATGTGCCGCGGCCAGATCGTCCCGGGCCGGGATCAGTCTGGGATCGCTGGTCATGACTGGGCCTTCGCGCGGGCCTCGATCACCTCCAGCAGGGCCCGCGCGCCCTGGCAGGCCCCACCCTTGGGACGACCGGGTTTGGCTGCCGGTGTCCAGCCATAGCAGTCAAAGTGGACAAAGGACGGCGCGGCATCGACGAACCGCCTGAGGAACAGCGCAGCGGTGATCGCCCCGGCAAATCCACCCGAGGGCGCGTTGTCCAGATCGGCGATTTCCGGTTCGATCATCTGGTCATAGGCCGGCCAGAACGGCATCCGCCATAGTGGATCGATCACCCGGGTCGCGGCCTGATCCAGCCGCGCGGCCAGATCGTCATCATCGGTGAAATACGGCGGCAGGTCGGGCCCCAGGGCCACCCGCGCCGCCCCGGTCAGGGTCGCCATGCACACCATCAGATCGGGCGGCGTCTCGTCCGCCAGCGCAAGCGCGTCGGCCAGAACCAGACGCCCCTCGGCATCGGTGTTGTTGATCTCGACCGTCAGGCCCTTGCGGGATCTCAGCACATCGCCCGGCCGGAACGACGCGCCCGAGACTGAATTTTCAACCGCAGGGATCAGGACGCGCAACCGCACCGGCAGGCCCAGCGCCATGATCATATGCGCCAGGCCCAGCACCGTGGCCGCGCCGCCCATGTCCTTTTTCATCAGGCCCATGGATCCACCGGGCTTCAGGTTCAGCCCCCCGGTGTCGAAACAGACACCTTTGCCGACCAGCGTCACCGCCATATGCCCCGGATCGCCCCAGGACAGATCGACAAGGCGCGGGGCCCGTGCCGCAGCCCGCCCCACGGCATGGATCATGGGAAAGTTGTTTGCCAGCAGGTCGTCACCGACAATCGACGTGACAGACGCCCCAAAACGCTGGCCCAGATCCTCGACCGCCTGCTGCAACTCGGCCGGGCCGAGGTCCGACGCGGGGGTGTTGATCAAATCGCAGCACAGCGCGACACCTTCGGCAATGACCTCGGTCCGCGCCGCGTCCACACCCGCGGGCGGCAACAAGTTGGCACCTGGGCCCGGCTTGTCCTTGTAGCGGCCAAAGCGATAGCCACTCAGCAGCCAGGCCAGCGCCGCCTGTTCCAGTTCGTCCCCTACAAGTCCGCTGCGCAGGTCATAGACACCATCAGGCAGCTTGCCGCGGACCGGGCCAAAGGCATGCCACTTTCGTGCCCGTTCCGATGCGGATCCGCGCCCCGCAAGAACGCGGTCTACGCCACCATCCCCTGACAGCACCACTGCCACGTCCCCGGTGCCCGCTTTGAATGCCTTGACCGCGGGTTGCGCCGACAGCGCGGCAGCCAGTCCGGAGGTGTAGCTTTCGACGTCGCCTGGACCCAGTACATCAATTGGGATGGCAGAACCCGAGCCGGAGTGAAACTTCATAATCCATCCCTGAGACAAATACCTTTGGTCCCAGAGTTAGCGATCCAGAAGAGTTTGCCAAGTCACAGGTCTTCGCGGAAGGAAAGCTCCAACAGCATGTGAGACGCGGTCTCGCCCAGACGCGAGGCCCGCGCAGCAACGGCTGGTAGCGCAACCAGGTCCTTTCGAGACGCGCAATCATATAGATTGCTGGCCGAGATGCTGAATTCCATAAGACCGACCTGCTCGCTAAGGCAGGCAATCGACCGTGCCAGCCGTGCGGCCAAATCCAGGTCCCCACGTTCCAGCGCGCGATCCAGCCGCGCGGATTTGGCGATGATTTCCAATGCCACGTCCGAGATAACTTCTCGGGCGCGGACGCTTCCAAGAGAGGTCAACAGCTCCTGAATGCGGCAGACATCCAGCGCCGTCGGCTCCTCCCGGTGCCATTCCATGATCTTTCCCATTTCCCCTCACCTTCCCGGGTGCGGGCACTGGGTACCGCATGATCCTGAAGAACTCGTTATGCTCGAACGATATTCTGTCCAAAAATCAAAAGGCGAAGCATGTTCCCCCAGGCGACCGACAACAGCTGCGGACAAGCGGGACCGAAGCGTGCAGACATTCTGACGCTTAACCTTGGAAAAGACAGCAATCTCGCCTACATCCGCAGCAGCGGACGGTGGCGGTGGGGACCCACCCCGGGGGGCTGCCGGTACAAAATCGAAGCTGGGTCAACAGAGACGGGAAATGGAAGGCATGCTTTCGTTGGCCGCGGCCAACATCCTATCACCGATGGTGCTTTCCTTTGCGCTGGGCTTTGCGGCCGCCCTTGCGCGGTCGGATCTCAGCGTGCCCGAGGCCGCAGCGAAGGCATTGTCGATCTATCTGCTGTTCGCGATCGGGTTCAAAGGCGGTGTCAGCGTTGCTGAAAGCGGCGCGTCTGCCCAACTGATCGCGACCCTGTTGGCGGGCATCGCCCTGTCGGCGGCAATACCTCTGATCGCCTTTGCCATACTTCGAGTGGTATCACGTCTTTCGGTCATAGACGCCGCTGCGGTATCGGCGCATTACGGATCCATCTCGGTGGTGACATTCGTGGCCGGAAGCTCGGCGCTAGACAGCGCTGGAATCGCATATGACGGCTATATGGTCGCTGTCGCCGCGGCGATGGAGGCACCTGCGATCCTGTCCGCACTGTGGCTGATCGGCAAAAAAACCGACCGCTCTGAAAGCGCGTCGGACGGATTGATGCGCGAGGTCTTGTTGAACGGATCCATCGTGCTGTTGGTTGGATCGTTCCTGATCGGCTGGATCACCGGCCCGGCGGGCATGGCCGAAATCTCAAGCTTTATCGTCGCGCCGTTCAAGGGCGTGTTGTGCATCTTTCTGCTGGACATGGGGCTTGTGGCAGGGCGTGGTTTCCGATCCAGCCGGGGTGTGCTGGACGCGCCGGTGGTCCTGTTCGGGCTGCTCATGCCGCTGGTGGGCGGAACGCTGGCCGCCCTGTGTGCAGTCATCATCGGGTTGCCCGCCGGTACGGCTGCGCTGTTGATCATCCTGTCGGCCTCGGCCTCGTATATTGCGGTACCGGCGGCCATGCGGGTCGCGTTGCCCGAAGCAAATCCATCGATCTATCTTACTCTAAGCCTTGGCGTAACGTTCCCGTTCAACCTGACGCTGGGGATCCCACTGTATATCGCGGTGGCATCCGCGCTTGTCGGATAGGAGGTACCCATGGAAACTCACACCGCCAAGCGGGTGGAGATTATCATCGAGGCGCCGATGGAACGGCGGCTGACCTCGGCCTTGATGGAGGCAGGCGTCACCGGATTCACCGTACTGCCGGTCCACGGCGGATCGGGACGGTCCGGCCGGTGGACCCGAGAAGGCCAGATATCAAGCGCCGGAGGCATGGTGGCAGTCATTTGCATCGTAGCCCCCGAGCGTAAAGACACGCTTTTGCAGGCTGCGTTCACCGTGGTGGAACGACATATCGGGGTCATTTCGGTCACCGACTGTGAAGTGCTCAGGGCCGAACGGTTCTAGGCAAGAACCGTGCTAGAACGCCCGACGCAGCCCCACCGCCAACACGTTTGACCCGGCGTTCGCATCAAGCAAACCAAACCCGTCCGAACGATGGTGCAGGCGGAACAGCAGTTCGGTGTCCGTCGAGATATCAAAGCCCAGTTCGCCCATCCAATAGATAAGCACCCGCTGCGTTTCGCCATCGCGCGCCAGTTCGGTCTCGGGCAGGTCGGTTGCGTAAGACAGCCCAAGACCAAAGCTGAACCGATCCAGCGGCTCCAGCCACCCCGATTGTGGCAGATAGCTACCGACGACCGGCATGTTGACTTCAAGGTGCGACTGTTCCCCGAAATGCTGGACAATTTGGCCTTCGACGCCCAGTCGGAACCGGCCCGCCGACCCCACGGGCCAATCGCGGCGTAGTCCCAGGCCAACCAGACCCGAGTCGAGCAACTCGACCTCCCATGGGATGATGCTTTGTTCCCACTGGTTGTTGGTCATCACGCCGGTAAACCCGACCAAAGACCACTGGCCCGAGGCCTGCGCAGGTGGGGCGTAAAGGCAGGCCACCAGCGTGCCGGCGATCCCTAATCCCGACACCCACCAGCGACCTGCCATGTTGCTATCCCTTCTGCAGTACCCTGCGGCCCAGCAACTCGGCAATCTGCACCGCGTTCAGGGCTGCACCCTTGCGCAGATTATCACTAACGCACCACAGATTCAGCCCATTCTCGATCGTGGAATCCTGTCGGATACGGCTGATGAAGGTCGCAAAATCCCCAACGCATTCAATCGGCGTCACGTAGCCACCGTCCTCGCGCTTGTCGACGATCATGATACCGGGTGCCTGCCGCAGGATATCGCGGGCCTCGTCCTCGTCCAGAAAGTCCTCGAACTCGATGTTCACGGCTTCGGAATGGCCGACAAAGACCGGCACCCGCACGCAGGTCGCTGTGACCTTGATGTCGGTGTCGACGATCTTCTTGGTTTCGGCGACCATCTTCCATTCCTCCTTGGTCGACCCGTCCTCCATGAACTTGTCGATATGCGGAATGACGTTAAAGGCGATCTGCTTGGTGAACTTCTGCGGATCCTTTTCCTGACCCGGCACATACATGCCCTTGGTCTGGTCCCAAAGCTCGTCCATGCCGTCCTTGCCCGCGCCGGAAACCGACTGGTAGGTCGAGACGACAACACGCTTGATCCGCGCCCGGTCATGCAGCGGCTTCAACGCCACGACCATCTGCGCAGTGGAACAGTTCGGGTTCGCGATGATGTTGCGGTTCTTCACACCCTCGATCGCATCCGGGTTTACCTCGGGCACGATCAGCGGAATATCAGGCTCGTACCGGTAGAGCGAACTGTTGTCGATCACCACACACCCCGCCTTGGCGGCCTTGGGCGCATAGGTCTTGGTCGCGTCCGAACCGATCGCAAACAGCGCGATGTCCCAACCGGCGAAGTCAAAGGTGTCCAGGTCCTTGGTCTTCAGGGTGGTATCGCCAAAGCTGCATTCGGTCCCCAGCGAGCGGCGGCTCGCCAGCGCAACAATATCGTCTACGGGAAACTGGCGCTCGGCCAGAATGTTCAGCATTTCGCGGCCCACATTTCCTGTGGCGCCGACAACGGCGACTCTATAACCCACTGGTCTTCTCCTTTAGGGGTCGGTTTGTTGGACAGGGCGCGTGCTTACGCGCAACGCCGCCGTGGGGCAAGCGGCAAACAGCCTTTAAGGGGCGGTCCACAAAATATTGGCCCAAAACCACACACTGCAGCGCGCCGCCGGCTCACACCTATGTGATTTCGGCCGCTTTGCGGGCCCGGCTGGCCGTGATAGCCTGACGGGTATGAGAATGTTTGCAGCAGCATTGTGCCTGATCACCACGCCGGTTCTGGCGGGCGAGGCGGAGATTCTGGATGTTTCAGGGTCGCAGATCGGCGGGTCGTGGCGGTTCGAGGTTACCGTGCGCCACGGGGACACCGGTTGGGATCACTACGCGGACGGGTGGTCAATCAACACCCCGGACGGACGCGAACTGGGATTTCGCAAGCTGCTGCATCCCCATGTGGACGAGCAGCCCTTTACCAGATCCCTGGGCAATGTGGTGGTGCCCGCCGGGGTGACCCAAGTGATCGTGCGGGTCCACGACTCGGTCCATGGCTGGTCCTCCAAGACCTACACCTACGCACTGGGCGGCAGCTAGCCTGAAAACGGCCGCTCACGCTAGGTCCCGTTTTCACTCGGTCCGAAGCCGCCACCGCCCGGCGTCATCATCTCGAACACATCTCCCGGCGACATCAGCGCCTGATCGTTTCCGCCAAGCTCTACCACACCACCGTCGCGCCTGATCACGCGATTCTCGCCAGTCTTTCCGGGGCCGCCTCCAGCTGCACCATGGGGCGGAACCACACGATGCGACGTCAGAACCGTTGCGGTCATTTCCTCGAGAAAGCGCAGCCTGCGTACGATCCCGTCGCCGCCACGCCAGCGGCCAGACCCGCCTGATCCGTGACGGATCGAGAACTCGTCTACGCGGACAGGGAACCGGGTTTCGAGCACTTCGGGATCGGTCATGCGCGTATTGGTCATATGACTGTGGACGCCGCTTGCCCCGTCAAAACCGTCTCCGGCACCGGTTCCGCCGCAGATGGTTTCATAGTTCTGCAGGCGCGCATTGCCATATACGAAATTGTTCATTGTGCCCTGCGACCCGGCAATGACCCCCAATGCGCCAAAAAGCGTATCGGCGATGGCCTGGCTGACTTCGGTGTTGCCGGAAATTACAGCCGCGGGGTGGTCGGGATTGATCATCGAACCCTCTGGGGCCCGAACCTCGATCGGCTTCAGGCACCCCTCGTTCATCGGAATGTCTGATCCAACCAACGTGCGGAAGACATACAGCACCACAGCACGGCAGATCGCGTACGGGGCATTGTAGTTCAGCGGGTCTTGATCCGAGGTGCCGTCGAAGTCGACCACGGCGGATCGCGTGTTGCGGTTCACGGATATCCTGACCGCTATCTGTGCACCGCTATCGAGCGGGTAGACGAAGGAACTGTCCTTCAGGACATCGAGCACCCGCCTGACGCTTTCCTCGGCATTGTCCTGTACGTGGCCCATGTAGGCCTGCACAACGTCCAACCCGAATTGCGCGACCATCTTGCCCAGCTCGACCGCGCCGGTCGTGTTCGCCGCGATCTGGGCCGCGAGATCCGCCATGTTGTCGTCGATGTTCCGGCAGGGATAGCGCCCGGATGCCAGCAGGGCGCGGACTTCGGCCTCGCGCAGTGTGCCGCAATCGACCAGCAGGAAGTTATCGATCAAAACCCCCTCTTCGTCGATGTGTCGGCTGTCAGGTGGGGCCGATCCAGGCGTCTTGCCCCCGATATCCGCGTGATGCCCGCGCGACGCGGTCAGAAAGATAATCCTGGTCCCTTCGGCATCGAACACCGGCGTGATCACTGTCACATCGGGAAGATGCGTTCCGCCATTGAAGGGATTGTTCATCATGAACACGTCACCTGGCCGGATACGCCCGGCATTCTGGCGCAGGATCGTACGGACGCTTTCGCTCATCGATCCCAGATGGACGGGGACATGCGGGGCATTGGCTACCAGATCACCGTTGGCATCGAAAATCGCGCAGGAAAAGTCGTAGCGTTCCTTGATGTTCACCGAATAGGCGGTGTTCGCAAGCGTCGCTCCCATCTGATCGGCGATGGACATGAAGAGGTTGTTGAACACCTCCAGCATCACCGGATCGACGCTGGTTCCTACGGCCTCTTTGCGATCCAGTGGCACGATCCGGTTTAGGACCAGTCCGCCGTTGGCCAGTCCTTCGGCCTGCCAGCCGGGTTCAACCACGTTGGTCCCCGTCGGCTCGACAATGATTGCCGGGCCGGACACCAGATCGCCCTGCGCGATGGTCTGGCGATGCACCAAAGGAACATCGCGCCAAGCGCCATCGGTGAACATCCTGGCGGACCGATGATCAGGCGTCGCGACGGTGTCAGACGAGAAATCGGCGTTTTCGCCCGTCTGCCCAATCGCCTCGGCGGTCAGCAGATCGATGATCAGGTCGTCATAATTCGGGACAAAGCCGTACTGCTGCTTGTGCGCCGCATGGAATTCGGCATGCATATCTTCGACGGAACCGAAAGTCACCGGCAACGCCTGATGCGATCCCGGCGTTCGCAAATGCGCCATGGATACAAGATCGATTTGGCTGTCCTCGATGCCTTGCGACAGGACCTCTTTCCGTGCCTCAGCGCCGATACGCGCCAGGACATCGCCCGCTGCCGCATGCTCTGTCAAAGGCTCTCCGAATTGGTACTCGCGCATCGCGCGGATGTCGGCCAGCCCCATGCCGAACGCGGACAGGACACCGGCAAAGGGATGGATATAGATCCGGGTCATGCCCAGGACGTCCGCCACCTGACAGGCATGCTGTCCGCCCGCCCCGCCAAAGCAGTTCATGGTGTAATGCGTGACATCATAGCCACGCTGCACACTGATCTTCTTGATCGCGTTTGCCATGTTCTCGACCGCAATGCGCAAGAACCCTTGCGCCAGATCCTCGACACTGGCGGGGGCGGCGCCGGTCTCGGCCGCGATTTCAGAGGCCAGTTCATCGAACTTGGTTCTGGCCGTGGCGACGTCCAGTGGCTGGTCCCCATCGGGTCCAAAGATCGGGGGAAACTGATCCGGCTGGAGCTTGCCCAGAACGACGTTGCAATCCGTCACCGCCAGCGGGCCGCCGCGGCGATAGCTCGCCGGCCCTGGATTGGCACCCGCGCTTTCCGGGCCGACCTGCATGCGGCCCTGACGGAAGGACAGGACCGAGCCTCCACCCGCCGCAACCGTGTGAATGCTCATCATCGGCGTTCGCATCCTCACGCCTGCAACCTCGGTCTCGAAGGAGCGATCAAAGTTGCCTGAGTAGTGGCAAACATCCGTCGAGGTACCGCCCATATCGAAGCCAATCAGTTTATCGAAACCGGCCGCCGCGGCGGTGCGCACCATGCCGACAACGCCACCGGCAGGCCCGGACAGGATCGCATCCTTGCCCTGGAACATCGTGGCGTCCGTCAGACCACCGTTCGACTGCATGAAATAGAGCGCCTGACACCCGCCCCGATCCGCGCCCAGCTCATCCGATACCTGGCCGACATAGCGCCGCAGGATCGGCGACAGATAGGCGTCGACCACCGTCGTATCCCCGCGCGAAACCAGCTTGATAAGCGGGCTGACCTGGTGGCTAAGCGACACTTGACCATAACCAAGCCGCGTCGCGATTTCGCCGATCTCGCGCTCGTGCTCGTTGTAACGATAGGCATGCATCAGGGCGACGGCCACAGATCTGAAGCCGTCCTTGTGTGCGTCGGCAAGGGCTGCTTCTATCTGGCGCGGGTCCAGTGGTTGCAAGACCTCGCCGTCCGCACTGACCCGCGCGTCTACTTCGATGACATGATCATAAAGCATCTCCGGCAGCTCGATCTTCAGGTCGAACAGGCCAGGACGATTCTGGTATCCGATCCGCAGAAGGTCGCGCAGGCCCTTGGTGATAACCAGAACCGTCCGGTCGCCCTTGCGCTCCAGCAGGGCATTCGTCGCCACGGTGGTCCCCATCTTCACCGCGCTGATCGCGCCGGGCGAGATCGGATCGTTGCGCTGCAGATCCAGCAGGTCGCGTATGCCCTGCACAGCCGCATCACGGTAGCGTTCGGGATTCTCGGACAAGAGCTTGTGCGACCGAAGCGTCCCATCCGGACGGCGGGCCACGATATCCGTAAACGTGCCGCCCCGGTCGATCCAGAATTGCCACATGGGAGGTCTCCTCGGTGTGCCAGTTCAGTCTGGCCAGCAGGGTTGGGACGCGAACGAACGTCCACGCTCGGTACTGGCGCGCAACAAGCGCGGGCGTTCGTCGCTCAGTAAAAGAGGCCCGGCAGCCACAGCGCAAGATCTGGAAAGGCCAGCAGGATGGCGAGCATCACGAACATCGTCACCACGAAAGGCAGGGCGCCCCTGATAACGTCGTTCATTGGCCCCCTATCGCGTATCCCCTGCACGACATAGAGGTTGATCCCGATCGGCGGCGTGATCAGCGCAGTCTCCAAAAGCACCATCAGCAGGATGCCGAACCAGACCGGATCGAACCCCAGCGCAACCACGATGGGCGTGATCAGCGGCGCCATGGTCAGCAGCATCGACAACGTCTCCATGAAACATCCGATCACCACAAGCACCGCGACGATCATCATCATGGTCTGCATCGGTGACCAGCCCAAACCGGTCACGAAGTCGGTCAACGCCTGTGTCAGCCCGATGATCGACAGCACGAAATTCAGGAACACCGCAGCTATGATGATCAGCATGATCATCGCGGTTGTGCGCATGGTGCCCTCGATCGCAAGCCGCATCATGACTACGGTCAGACGCCCGTTCGCTGCCGCCAGCAACATGGACGCAACAACTCCAAGAGCCGCGGCCTCGGTCGGTGTGGCAAGGCCCGCGTAGATCGACCCGACAACAACCAGAAAAATCCCCAGCGGCGGCAGCAACGCCGGCAACGCGCGCATCCGCTCGGACCAGGTGTGAGAGATCTGCGTGCCGCCCCACCCCGGTCGCAGCAGGCACGCCACCACAACTGTGGCCATGAACAGCAGTGCCAGGATGATACCTGGCAGGAAACCCGCCAGGTACAATTCGGGGACCGAGGTATTGGTCAGCAGGCCGTATAGGATCAGATTGATCGACGGCGGGATCAGGATACCCAGGGTTCCCCCCGCCGCGATGGTGCCCAGAAACAGCGACTCGTTGTAGCGGCGCTTGTGGATCTGCGGCACCGCAACGGTTCCGATAGTGGCCGCGGTTGCGACCGACGAGCCCGACGTTGCCGCAAACAACGCCGAGGATCCGATATTCGAATGCATCAGGCCGCCGGGCAGCCAACCCAGCCATTTCACGATGCCATCATACATCTTTTCGGTGATGCCGGCGCGCAAGAGGATCTCTCCCATCATCACGAACATCGGGATCGCAACCAGCAGAAAATCCGTGCTGGTCTGCCAGGCCATGTCGGAAATAGCGCGATGCAGCGGCATCGGGCTGTCCGTCCATTGCAAGATCAGGCCCAGCCACCCCAGTGATGCGGCGATAGGGACGCCCAGGCCGATCAGGGCCAACAGGATCAAAAGGGTCTTGATCAACATCGTGCTAGACCTTCTCGTCCTCGATCTGCTCGTCCAGGGATTTCAGCCCGATCAGGTCCTGTACGCCCTCGTGATCACCGCGAACCGCCCGCCGCAAGGCCACCAAAAAGAGCAACACGCCCGACAGAACGAAAAACAGCCAGCCAGCCAGCCAAGGGATCTGCGGCAGCGCCAGCGGGACGCGCATCGGTGTGATGGATCTGGAATTGTTCTCCAGGGTGTCGCCGACCATCGACCAGACCATCGCGGCGACCACTCCGGCAAAGCCGACCAACAGGGCCAGCCCGAGGAAATTGAGCGGGATCAGCAGCTTGCGGGGAATGTGGCCGACCAGCGCATCAACACGGATATGAGCACGTTCGAACAGCGCGAAGCTGAATGACAAGGCCGTAGCGACGCCGAACGCATACCCCGAGATCTCGTCTGCTCCGCCTAGCGAAATGTTCAGCGTCTTGCGCATGATGACCTCGAGCGTGACAAGGAATGCCGAAAGTATGATCAGGACACCCCCGACCCATGTCAGCCACAGGCTTAAGCGGCGCGCTTTGTTCAAGGCGTCTTCAAGCATGATCCCGAATCCCGAAAATCGTGGACGGGGCGGCCTGCCCGGGCCGCCCCGATCCGTTACTTGGAAGCGGCCGAAAGCCCCAGGATCGGGCCGACCGTTTCGTTCCAGTTCTCAGCGCATTCGGCGCCGCAACGATCCGCCCAGCGTGCGAGCACGACGTCGGTCGCGATCTCGTCGCGCATCTTCAGATCACCGTCAGTCGGTTCGACCAAAGTCATGGCGCCGGGCTCGCCGATTTCGCAGGTCCCGCCTGTGATGCACGAAATAGCGATCTCGTCCTCGGTCGCGGTCTCGGCCCACATGCTGTCGCTGAGGCTGGCGATCTCGGTGGTCACCAGGGCCTGCTGATCCGCACTCAGCGCGTTCCACTTGTCCAAGTTCATCGCCCCGAACGCCAGCCCCCAGCCGACCCGCAAAGTATAGGCGTGGGTCGCAACCTGCTGCCAGTTGGCGGTATAGGCGGACATGGTTCCGGTAATCGCGCAATCCACGACACCTTTCTCCAATGCGGGGATCACCTCCGAGAACGCTACCGTGACCGAGGTTCCTCCGACACCCTCGACAAAGTCGCCCAGTGTCGTCGAATAGACCCGGATCTTCTTGCCTTCCAGATCCGCAATGCCATTGACTTCACCGTTGCACCAAAGCGTCTGGCTTGGGAACGGATACAGCATCAGCAGCTTGGCGTTGTAGATATCGGCGAACGCCTTCTCCAATGTCGGGAAATAGGCCTCGGACACCTTGCGCTGCGTCTCGATATCCTGCGTCAGCGAGGACAGGTCCGCGCCCTCGAAAATTGCATTCTCGGCGGCGACGTAACCCGGCAGGCCGAAGGCAAAATCAAAGACGCCGTTCTTGACCAGGCGCATGATCTCGAACCCCTTCAGGCCCAAACCGGACTGCGACTGGATCTTCCCGACCATTGCGCCACCAGATGCCTCGGCCAAGCGCTGGTTAAAGAACGGTTCCTCATGTTTCTGGAAATTGGTCAAGCTTGACCAGGTTCCGACAGCGTTCAGGACGACCGGCGTTTCGGCGCTTGCCGTGCTGGCGGCAATGGCCAGGGCGGCCAGGGCGGTCGATATCGTCTTCATGTGTCTCTCCTCTGGGTGTTGGACAGTTCAGTTGTGGTCTGCCATGACGGGCGAGGCATCCGTCTCGCCGATGTCCGTGATCAGCATGTGCCCGGGCTTATGCGTAATGCAGATCGGCAGGCGTGCCCGTTGGATCGCTGCCTGCGGGGTAACGCCGCAAGCCCAGAAAACGGGAACCTCCCCGGGGCCGACAGGTGCTGGGTCGCCCCAGTCCGGTTGGCCGAGATTCTGTACCCCGATTTTGGCAGGGTCCCCCCAATGAACGGGCGCGCCATGGGCCTGGGGAAACCCCGCGGAAATCTCGATTGCCTCGTCCAGCCGCGACCGGGGGATCGCACGCATACTGACGACCATAGGGCCGCCGAATGGCCCCACCTCGATGGTCGGTAGGTTTGTGCGAAACATCGGCACCGTTGTGTCATTGCTGATATGCCACAAGGTGAACCCTGCCCGTTTCAGCGCGTGTTCGAAGGTGAACGAACAACCAAGTGCGAATGCCACAAAATCGGACCGCCACAAATCGAGTATGTCCATGGCAGAGCCCGCCAATGCACCTTCGCGGTACACGAAATAGGCGGGCAAGTCGGTGCGAAGGTCGATACTGGACCCTAATGTATGGATCACGGGTTCACCGGTTTCCGACACGCCGACCACTGGGCAGGGTTTCGGATTACGCTGGCAGAACCGGAAAAAGTCCCGAGCGTGATCCTGCGAAATGATCGCCAGATTGGCCTGTAGCCGATCCCTGCCCAGCCCCGCAGTGTGCCCGCGATACGCGCCCGACCGGATATGCTGGCGCACCTGTTCGGCATCAAGTGCGATCATGTCGGCAAAGCTGCGCTGCAAGTCAGGGTCCTCCGTACAGCGAAAGCCTTGCCCGTCCAGAATATAAAATCAAATCGATAATATTTTTGAAATTCTATAAAGAATATTTATGATCTAAGTGCGACGCCCCGGGCCAGCCGGGCCGCGGTTTCAAGCATGTGGCTTTTGGGATCACCAAGAAACGAGGCGCTGAATCGCAGCGGACTGGGATGCCAGCCAGGATCGAATTCGGAAATACGGCCTTGTTCGACCAGTCGGTTTCCCATGGCGCGCGGCAACGCAGCAACACCCAGTCCGGCCTCGACCAGTTTGAAGCAGGACGATAGAGACGATGACGGGAACAGCGACACGGATGGTCCGAAACGTTCGAACAACTGAGATCTCAGTTCTCTGTAGGGCCGGGTGTTCTTGGCGTAGGTGATGACGGGCGTTTCGGTGAAATCGATGGGGCCCTTTGGTATGCCCGGGCCCATCGCCGTCCTGTACCAGGCCAACTCGAACGCAGGCAGGTCTACATTGTCCACTGTAAATTCGGATATGGGACCAAGCAGAATTGCCAGATCGATCTCGCGATTTAGCAGCCCGTCACGCAGATTGGCCGAAATATCCACACTAATCTCGATCCGCACCTTGGGATAGTGTTGATGTAGTTCAGACACGAAATCAGCCAGCCAACTTTGGGCTATGGTTTCCGACACGCCCAGCCGCAGCAGGCCGTCCGCTGCATTGGGGTCCATCACGTTCTGCTCCACCGCCCCGGCGAGTTGCTGAAACTGTTCGGCATAGCCAACCAGCATGTCACCGGGCTTTGTCAGCCGAACTCCGGCGCCGGTACGCTCGAATAGCACCGTTCCCAACGTGTCTTCCAAGCCCTTGATCCTGGACGTGACTGCTGGCTGGGTAAGGTGCAGGAGATCTGCGGCGCGGTTGATGCTGCCTGCCCTGACGACGGTCAGAAAGGCTTTCAACTGTTCAAGCTTGAGTTGTGGCATCACCGTTGGCCTTTTCGAGAGCCCCGAGTAGAAGGGGCGCGGAAATCATATCCCGAACTTTATCGAGATGCCCGGCGACGGCAACGCCAGAAGACAGCCTTTCAAATCGGCGCCGGCCGGGCATGTGGAAAGTTCCAGGCTCCGTCGGGCCCTCGCGGCGCCAACTTTAATGGCGGGACATCCAAACGGTTAGCAGCTCGCCCCCTCGACATCCCGTTACACCAGAAAATGACCGAGGACGACGCCGACTGCGTATGCGACCCGGTTGTCGAGGATTTGAAGATAAGATCTTGGGGATGGTGGAGCCGAGGGGAATCGAACCCCTGACCTCGTCATTGCGAACGACGCGCTCTCCCAACTGAGCTACGGCCCCTTGGGCGGTGTCATTCCGTTTTGCTTCGGAATTGTCAAGCTCCAGGGGTCGATCAGCGGCTGGACCCTCTTGCGCTCCCCTGTCGCAACGCTACCTTCAGGACCAGAACGACCAACAGGAGGTATCTACGTGAAACGCGTAACTCAAATCGCGACCGCAACATCCGTGGTGGCACTGCTTGCCGGTGCCGTGTCCGCCGAAACCCTGCGCTGGGCGCGGGCCGGCGACAGCCTGACACTGGACCCGCACGCCCAGAACGAGGGGCCAACATCGGCACTGGCGCACCAGATCATGGAACCGCTGGTGATGCGCGACATGACCGGCGCGATCGTGCCGGCACTCGCCGTGGACTGGAACCCGTCCGAGGACGATCCGAATGTCTGGGTCTTCAACCTGCGCGAGGGCGTGACGTTCCATGACGGGTCCGAATTCGACAGCGAAGACGTAAAGTTCTCGCTGGACCGGGCAATGACCCCCGACAGTGACTACAAAGAGCTTCTGGCCAGCGTGACCGAAGTTCGCGCACCATCGAAATACGTGATCGAGATCGTGACCGACGGGCCGAACCCGATCATGCCCAGCAACCTGACCAACATGTTCATCATGGACAAGGGCTGGGCCGAGGCGAACAACGCCGTCAAGGTCCAGGACTACGAAGGTGGCGAAGACACCTTCGCGGCCAAGAACGCGATGGGCACCGGCCCGTACAAGCTGGTCAGCCGCGAGCCGGACGTGAAAACCGTCATGACGATCAACGAGAACTACTGGGGCAAGGGCGAGTTTCCGATGGAGGTGACCGAGATCATCTACACCCCCATCCAGAACGCCGCGACGCGCGTCGCGGCGCTGTT
>CAYWND010000008.1:0-18536 GCA_964459085.1 uncultured Oceanibium sp.
GTGTGTGAACGCCCTGTTGGTTCAGTGCCCATACCAGACCCTCTCCAACACCCGGTAGCCTACGCAGATCGGACACCTCGATTGTATCGCCTTCGGGGTCCGGGACCTCTGCCGACGGTGCCGAGGTTGCGAGAATTTCTGAAGGTTCCGGAGGGCGTGCGGCCGTAGGTGCCGAGTCGTCAGCGGGTCCATGGGTCTTGGGCTCTTGGGCGATGTTGTGCCCGTCGCCGGCTGCCAGTTCTCGTTCGGATGCCTCAATAGATGCCGGTTCAGCCGAAGCGGAGGCCGCCGGGAAATCCAGGTGTTCACCTTCAGTTTCCGGTGTGTCGGCCGGATCTTTGGGAAGCTGGGGTTCGGAGTCTTCAGAAGCTGTCGAGATGTCGTCCAATGCAGTTGGCAACAGACTGCGCGCTGCAGCAGAAACTTCGATACCATCCTGAGCCGCGACCTTTGGCGCCGCCGCGACCACAGGGTCGTTGTCTGTTTCCAGGCTTGTGGTGGCGGCCAAATGGCGGGCGCGCCTCGCATTTCGGATCTCCACAAGCCGGGCCCTTGCCTCTTGCCGAACCTGCAGAGCGCGCGCCTTGTACTGGATTGTATCGTCTGTCATCGGAACGCCTTTCGTGATCACGCTTCAGGAGTGTGGGGAGTGGCCGCCAGACACGTTCGTCGTAGTAGGGCCGAGAGAGGTGTTTGCGGCATCGGCCAGCAGATCTCCTACCAGTTCACGCATCAACGTGCGACGGCGGGCGATGTTCGCCCGATCCCATATCTCGTGCGCGAGGCTTGCCGCTGGCACGCGACGTGACCGTCGATTTCGGGGTTTGGTTTTGGATGATTGTGGGGCAGCCCATGCGTCTAGCGCGGTGGCAAGATCCTCGAGCGACGGGACCACCATCGCGTGATCGGCGGTGCCTTCGGGCCGTGCCTCGTGGATTGCGACAGCATAGTCGCCCTTGCGGCGCTCCCAAAGTTCCAAACGCAGGTGATAGGGACCGAAGCTCAGGTGCCGGACAGTGGTCCGCGACCCCTTGAACCGCAATGGGGGCGCGCCGTGTCGGCGCAGTTGAGTCATCACCATCCCGGTCGGTGGGCTTGCCATGATGTCTATCCGGCCTGCAGGCGTCGGGACCGGGACAGGATGGTGGTCAAGCCCGGACGGGCCGCCAGCAGCGAGTGTTCTTCGTCCTCATATGGCATGGTCGTTTCGGTGTCAGGCGCGCCGGACGGCTTCGCCGCGCGCAAGGCGCGATCCTTCTGGGCAATCGGAGCCGCAAGTGCAGGTGCAATAGCGCCAATCTGGTCTGCGTCGGGCAACGCTTTGGCTGCATCGCCCGTACCTTCTGTCGCCGTATCGACTTCCTGGATTTCCCGCGGGAATGCCGCAGCTTGGTCGGGATCCGCCAAGTCCGCAATGGGTTCGTCGGCCGGCCCGTCGTTTTTGTGTTCGGTTGTTGGCGTCCTCAGCGCGTCGATCCGGGCGGCGATATCCGAGACCGACGCGACCAACGCAGACTGCTGGTCGGCAATTGCAGAGATCGCGCGGGCCAACGCGTCGATGTCGCCCGCGACATCCGGTCCATCCCCCTTGCTTGCCGCGATCTCGCCAATCTCGATCCTCAGTTGAGCGATATCGGATGTCTGCTGCACGGCCGCTTTGTCTAGGGCGGCACTCATCGCGCTCATTCTGTCGTCCAACGCGCGCAAATCGCCGGTCGTATCTATCGGCGCGGGGGGCTCTGCGGCCGCCATCGCTGCGACCGAGGCTTTCAGGGGATCGATATGCTCGGCGATCAGGCTTGAAAGTTTCGCTGCAATCTCGGACGGATCAGGCGTGGGAACCTCCGTCGGAGCGGACAGCCCATCCAAACGCTCGATGATCGAGATCTGCGCTGACGCGATACTGGATATCGCTGCGGACAAGCCGTCGTCCGGATTTTGGACCGCAGCGGGCGGCCCGTCGACTGGGGCCTGCTCGAGACGTTTGAGTGGTGGTTCCTCGACAACAGGCGGTGCGACATCAACGGATTTGCTGGATCGCCGTGCCCTGGCAAACGCCCTGATTCGCGAAATTGCCAAGCCCACGCGACGAAAAAACAGATACCCGGCAAACGCCAGAATGCCCCCTGCTACGCTGAACACGAGCGAAATCAGAACGTCCTGGTTCATGGCGGTTCTGCCCTTTCCTGGCGCCGGACCTTCTGCCGGCGTGCTCAAGAAAGCCGCTCTTACTTATAATTTGGTTAAGCGAGGCATCACTGTCGCAGGGGCTGAATGACAAAGCGTCCGTCAGGAAAAAAGTCGCGCAGAAAGCGCATCGTTTCGCACGCTTCACCGACGGTTGCAAAGGCGTATCTCAACTGCAACTTGTCCTCGTCATAGACTTCGAGTTCCACCCAACCCTGCGCCAAAATCCCGTTCTCCACCCAATTAGTGATTTGTTAGCCTTAACTGGAAGAATTTCGAAGTACTAATAGGGTTAATGGCGCGGATCGGTGTCAGGAATTAGCGATCAGGTAAGGGACGCATCGCTAAGACCGGGACACCGCGCAGGGGCCCCGTAGCCGGACGTCCATCGAGTAGCGCGGTTGAAAGGAGCAACCGTAATATGGACAACATAGGGTATCTCAGGGATGTCGATGGCCGCGTCGAATTCCACTACGAGAAACTGGGCCTTGTCATTCGCGGCAATTATACCGAGTGGGTGCTGGAAGCAGCAGCCGAGATAATCGCGCAGGCCGAGAAGATCGAAGCGGAGGGCCGGATTTCCGAGCTTGAAACGCTGAGCGAGTTTGGCGAGGCGAACGAGATCGAAGTGGATTCGGCGAAGCATGAGGCAAACAATCGGTTTGAACTCATGCCGCAGTGCACTGTTTCGATGGGCGCGCTGGATTATCGCTGGGTCGCCGGTCAGGGCCGCGAAGCCACCGGCGAGGACTTTGGCGGCAATCCGATGCGCCGAATTCACGACATGTCAATGACCCGCAACGACACCTTCCTCAAGAACGAGGACGGGATCGACACCAGCGGCTCGTAAGTCAATCACAGGACTAGGACGAATATCATGGAAATCATCCCCTTCGGAAGCGCGGACCTGGACAACATCCTCGCCCGTGAGCCCCAACGCGCCGAATACCTGCCTTTTGGTGCCGTCTTGCTCGATCGCATGGGCCGGATCGCAAAATACAACAAGGCTGAAGGCCTGATAGCCGGCCGTGACCCCGGCGATATGATTGGTAAGGACTTCTTCAACGACATCGCCCCTTGTGCGAAAGGCAAACGGTTCCACGGCGAGTTCCTGAAGTTTCACCAGACCGGGCAGATCAACACCCTGTTCGACTACGAGTTCGCCTACAAGGGTGCGAACGTGAAGGTGAAGATCCACCTAAAGGCACAGCCGGATGGCCAGCACTGCTGGATGTTCGTCAAGCGCGCTGGCTAGGTGAGGTTTCGGCGTGGTGATGCGGATGTCCCCGGGACGTGAACCAACCCCTCGCGGGGTGGAGGTGCATGTGTCAGAGACGTTGCGTGCGGTTGCGGCCCCGACGCTTTCCAGGCGTCGCAACACTGGGTCACAGTTTATCGGGGCAGAGACTGTGCGCGGAGGTGCGGCTGCGCTGTGCGCTGCGGCAGGGGATCCGCCCCGAGCAACCGCGAAACGGTCCGAGTCACCGGCGCCGTTCTTTCATCCACTGAAGCTGCGCCGAGACGGGCGCCGGCCCCTGCGGGGAACGGGCGCCCGTGCGATCAGTGGACGTCGGGCTCTTGCGGGAGGAGGACAGCTTTGTCTCGACCTCTATCTTCTGGAGGCCGACGCATGTCTGCTGGCGTTGTCGAAAGACGCGGCCCCTGATGTGACCTCGCAGTCAGTGTACCACGTTGGGAAAGTGACCGATCGCGACGGCGTGGAACGCGCCCTCGCACAATTCAGCCGGGCTGTTGCGACGGCCTACGGCGCAAACGCCGGTCCGTGTCCCGATCTGGCGGACATAGACCAGATTGCTGCCGCGACCTTTCCGTGGCTCGCGGATCGCAACACTCAAGAAACAAAGGAAACCCCATCATGATGGAATCAGTCCCGACAGAACCGATGGCGCAGGTTGCCGATACGGCACCTGCTGCAATGAGCTATCGCATCAAGCGTGTCGGAGCTCGGCCACTGCAGTTTAGCGGCAGCGAGCTGGGAATGGCCATGAGCTTCACGCCGGGTCAGGAATTCTGGTACGAGATTAACATCTACCGGACCGTCGAGCAGGAGTTCGTTGTCGCGGTCAAGCAGTTCTTCCAGTCTGCAGACCGGCAGGATCGCGCTCAGGCATGGAAGTGCCCGGATTTCGAAGCGGTGATGGATACCTTGGAATCCTACGACGCAGGAAATGATGTCGACGTGATCGTCGGCCCGATGGATGGCAAGCCAGCCGCAGAACTGGCCGCCGTTGCGCACGACCTTCAGGCGCAGGTCGGATTTGCGCGGCAGCAATATGCCGGTCTGGTCGGTGCCATGCTGCACGAGATCGAAAACGCGTGACCGAGACGGCAAACAGGTTGCAATACGACCTGACGGCGGGCACTCCGGTGCCCGCCGAAGGCATTTTGGACGGGTCTGGTCATTCGCGTGATCCGGCGGCGACGCTGGCAGCACTACGCGGGATCGGGCAGGATGGCTGGAAGCGCTTTCTAACCGGGGTGCTGGCGTCCGAACGGCAGCGGATCAGCGGCCGCGCGGCCGCATCCGCCGAAACCGCGCGCTGGGATGATAGCACCGAGATCGGTGACGACGGGATCGGATTTGACAGTCTGGCCCGGATGGAACTGAGCGCGGTTCTGAACCAGCGCCTGGGCCTGTCGCAAACAGGGGTCGAGGATTACCTGCTGGTCCATACACGGCTGGGCGACTGGGCCAGACTGCTGGAAGAACACTTTATTCAATACCCCTCGGACCGCACCCCTTTGCTGGGATTTTCGACGTCTGGCTCGACCGGCGATCCCAAGGAGATCAGCCATTCGGCTGCTGCGCTTTTGAACGAGGTCATGGGGATCGTTGCGAATGCAGGCAGCGTGCGTCGCGTGGTCAGCCTTGTGCCGTGCCATCACATCTATGGCTTTCTGTTCGGGCTGTTGCTGCCGTCTGCCCTGGGCGTTGCTGTCTTGGACCGGACGCGGGTCCCGCCCACCTCGGTGCTGGACAAGGCCGAGCCGGGCGATCTGATCGTGGCGACACCGTTTCACTGGGGGATGATTGCAGCCGACGGGCCCGCCGTCCCGCCCGGTGTCCAGGCCCTCAGTTCCGGTGCACCGTCCAAACCGGCGCAATGGGCGATGGCACGTAAGCGCGGCATGGCGGCCATGATCGAGATTTATGGCTCGACCGAAACATCTGGCGTCGGGATGCGCACAGATTGCAACGCGCCGTTTGACCTACTGCCGCATCTGGTCCGCAACGGCGATCGGATCGGCACGTCAGGCGGCGTGGTGTTGCCGCTTCAGGATCGACTGGACTGGTGCAGCACACGCCAGTTCCGCCCCAAGGGGCGTCTGGATGGCGCAATCCAAATCGGCGGGGTCAATGTCATCCCATCATCAGTCGCCGGGATCCTGTCAGAAAATCCCGAAGTCGCAGACGTGGTCGTTCGTCCCGAAGACACCCTGAACGGCCGTCTGAAAGCCTTTGTCGTGCCTCAGGGTGAGGATAACGAGCCGACAAACCTTGAGGCAAACCTGCGCGCGGCAATGGCCGCGCGCCTGCCCGCCGCCGCGCGCCCGGTGTCCTACACCTTCGGGTCAGCCCTGCCACGCAATGATATGGGCAAGCTGGCAGATTGGGCCATATCACAGGGTGACGGCTGACCTGGCTTGACCGCGCTGCGGATCATCGCGGCAATCAGGCCGTCAGCACGACGGCCTCGGTCGGGCCTTCGACGCCCTTGAGGTCCTTGCTGACTGTCTGATCGGGCTCGGCCGGTCGCTGGGCCGCATCACAGGCGGCCTTGCTGATCAATGCCTCGCCCGGTGCGGCCTGTGCGGCCAGTCGGGCCACCAGATTGACATCGTAACCAAAGGCCGAAATGCCCTGCATTCGCCCGCCTGCGGCGGTGACGGTCCCGATATAGACCTCGCCCGTGTGGACGGCCATGCCGATGGGGACGGTCTGGTCCGATCCCGCTTTGCGGACCAGCGTGCGCACCGCAGATTCGGCGGCTGCAATCGCCTTCTTGGCGTGGTCGTCGCCCGAAAAACCCGGGGGCCAGACCGCAAAGATGCTGTCGCCCTGAAACTCCAACACAAAGCCGTCATGTTCACACAAAGTGTCCGTGACCGCATCGCGCACCGCATTGACGGTCGCGGCAAAGTCCTTGGGCGACAGCTCGGCCGACATCGGCACGCTGTCGCGAATGTCCATGATCAGCATGGACATTGTTACCTCGGCCCCGCCCGGAAACGCCTCGAGGAAACTGTCGCAGGCGGTGCAATAGCGCGGATTGCGCGCGGATGGCTTCAGCCCGCGCAACCGCATGAACCAGCCGCCCATCCCCCCGAACGGCGCATAGCACAGCTTGCAGCGCGGATCGCTGGGCAGCAAGGTGAACCGACCCTGCTTTTTTGCAAGCAGTGGATGTCCGTCGGCAAAAACGGTGTACCAAAGTTCCTCGTTACCATCGGCACGCTCTAGCGTATCCATGACCACCCCCGGGTAAGCCGTAACTTTTCCGGAACGCTAGCCGATCCGCAGCGACAAAACCACCGATCAGTGGACCACCTCAGACCAACAGGTCGTCGGGTGTTGCACTGATGTAAAGCGGCAGGTCCCCCTCTTTCTTGGGCGGGGGGATCATGTCAGGCGAGCAGCACACCGCGGATCCGAACAGATAGGTCTGCCCAGCGACGGCCGTATAGCCCACAGGCAGTCCGCGATAGAGCAATTTCATCGAATCGCCCGGGTCCCACGGGATCGCGGTTGGGATATCCGGCTCCCATGTCTGGGGGTCCAGCAGGGGCACATGTGGGGTGGTCATGACGACACCGGCCTCGAGCATGATGTCGTCGATCCACTTGGGGCGCTCGGCCAGGCTCATGACATGGTCATAGTCCGGGCCAAAGCGGCGATCCTGGAACGGATCGGTGGCCAGATGCGCCTTTTGGATGTTGGTCAGATGCGCCTCGTCGCCGCGACCCCAAAGATAGTAGGTCGCCATCTCGGACAGCTCTTCGAGATGCGAGAATGGCCGGAACAGGACCACGCGCTTGATCTTCACCTTGAACGTCTTGCAAATCGGTTTGACCCGGTCCAGCGACCAGGGAAAGAAGCAGGGATCCTTTTCATCCTCTTCCGTGAAGGGTGGAAGCCCCTGGAAGATGTCGGCCTTGACCTCGGTGATCAGGCCCGAGGCCAGTTGCGGGACCGTGCACAGCGCGTCCTTTTCATGATTGCACAGCACAAAAAAATCGCCTGGCGGCTCAGACGCGCGCCGTTTGCGCAACGCGGTCAGCGCAGCCTTCGGCAGCTCGAACTCCATGATCAGCTGATACTTGTGCTCTTCGTGGTGGTACTGGGTCATGTGGACCCCGAACACGGTCTTGTCGCCCACCAGCGTGAAGGCGTGCTGATGCGGATGGTTCTGGATCAGCCGGGGTTCATCGAACATCGGATCGTGTTCGTGGACCTTTTTGTGTTGTCTCATCATAAGCGTGGTCTCCTCGCTGGGCTCAGGCCAGGCCGTGCCGGGACATGACAGCCCCGGCGGCATCGGTGGCAACCTTGTGCAACGCATCCATGACCCGCGGCAGGACGTCGCCGCCTGCGCTTTCGGTCAGCCACGGGTTCTGCTGGGTCGAGATCAGGAACCGGGCCGCGACACCAGGAACCGGCTGGGCCCCTGCGCGGCGCACGAAGTCATCGACGAAGTCCTGACCATATACGGCCGGGTCAAACTCGGACGCGGTTACGAACATCGGGTTTGATGGGACCTTGCCGCCGTTGAATCGCTGGATCGACATGGCCTGGAACATGGTGTCGTTCATCTCGTTCATCAGGGCCAGGTCGGTGTTGAGTTCGCCCCCGACCTTGAAGTTGAAGGCATAGGTCACGATGGTTTGGTCCGACCCCATCGCCTTGAACAACTTGAACAATTCCGGATGGTTGAGAAAGCTCTCAACCAGATCGCGATTGTGCCGGATCGATGCGATGCGGCGCGCGATGGTCTGACGCTGCTCTTCGATTTCGACCGCCGTCGCCCCGGATTTTTCGGCCGGTAGCCGTTGGAACGGGGTGACAGTGAACGGATCGTCGCGGTCGGGCAGGGCCAGCAGGGCCGCATAAAACCGCTTTGAATTGAAGAGGCAGCGGCCCAGAAGGCGGCCATAGCCGGACCGATCGGGGGGGATAACCTGATGCGACAGCCACACGGCTGCGGCCGCAGCACCTGGCTTGGACCCTTCGATACCGTAGACGCCGACGGTGGGATCGACACCGCCGTGATAGACAACCGGTGCGGTGAAGGCCACGACATCGCGCATTCCGCCGTTGCGGTAAAGCAGCGCGCCGGCGGGGTAGGGGATGAACCCCGCCTTATGAGGATCCACCGTTAGTGTATCAACCTGGCCCAGCACCTCGTACTGGCGGATGACATAATCCGACAAGTGGATCCCGGCCGAAACATACGCGTCATAGCTGAACAGGTCGCGGGCAACGGGGTCATCCTCGGGTGGCTCGGGCATCGGTTCCGGTGACGGGCGCAACATCGAGGCAAAGTACCCGCCCCAGGCGGCGTCAGCGTGGACCGTGAATTCCATGCCCAACTGGCGATATTCCTCGCGGATCTCCAGGATGTCGGCCAGCGGATCAACCGCACTTTCTTCGGTCGAGCCGATGACCGCGACCACCTCCATCACCGGGATCCGCTCGGCAAGGCATCGGTCAAGCTCGCGTCGCAGCGCGACCATATCCATATGCCCGTCGAGATCGACGGCAATGGGCCGCAGCGCATTGCGGCCCAGCCCGATCAGCGCCGCGCCTTTGGGCCAGGAATAATGTGCCGTCGCCGGGGCCAACACGACCGGGGCGGCAACATCTCGCAGCATGGTGCGATGCGTTTCAACCAGACCGATGTTCTGCACCGAGTACGTGTTCAGCGCAGCCGAGATCGTCGTGTTATCCAAGCCTGTTGTCTTGGCGATCCGAGGGGTCAGTCCGATCACTTCGTCAATAGGCAGGTTGATCAACTGCCAGGGGTCCAGATCCAGCAGCCGCTTGCGGGTCTTGTCGTGCAGGGCAACGGTCAGGGACCGGGCGGCCCGCATATCCTCGCGGTTGCGGATCGCCTGGGCCATCGCGGTGGGCAGGTACTTCAGATTGCGCGCGGCCCACAGACTTTCGGCATTGGCCACGGAGCCGTCGCAGGTGATGTGACCCCAGGGCTTGATCGCACCGCGCGCCAGTGCCTGTTCGTCCGGCATCTCGAAGCCGACCATCCGGCACAACTCGTCCCCGGCGATGATCTCTAGCTTGGTGGTCACTGGCGAGGCTTCGGCCGCGACATTGTTCTGGTTGTAAAGCAGCGCGGCGATGTAGCCGACCACGCCCGGAAGCGTGCAGTCCCAGTACATATGAGACTGATTGCGATAGCTGGCCAATGGGATCGACCCATGCAGCAGATGCAGCATCTCGGCCAGTTTTGCCTCGAGCTTCTTGCGCGCATCGACATAGGACGCGTGCCTCTCGATCTCGGGCCCGAACAGGTCGGGATCCTTCATCTTCGTCTTGGAATAGTCGCGGCGGAACGCGATATGCTGATCCAACGCCTTTTCGACCAGGGATTTCAGCAGCGCACTGTTTTCTGCGTTCGGCCCTAGAAACCAGGTTTCCGGCGCCTTTGCGCCCGGCAGGTCCAGTACCAGCGGGGTTTCCTGCCCCGACACCTCGATATCGCGCTCGATCGATCGATGAAGCGCAGCGCTGCGATGATCGTCAGGCATAGCGGTCCCACCCTGCTTGCGAAAAAGTTCTAGGTTTTTCAAAAACCTAAACTTTCAGTCGGATTCAGTAAACAAAAGAACACTTTCCCCAGTTTCGGAATTTTTGAACCGTGTCGGGCCGGTTGCAGACCCACAGGCATCCAACCTGAAAGGGGTCATGCAACATGAAACTGTTTACATTGGCTGCCATCTGCGCGCTGGGCGCGTCTACACTTGCTGCTCATGCCGGGCCGCAGGCAAATCTGGTGCCCAAATTCAATGCGACAATCGGCAAAGTCGCGGTCAAGAACATCGGCAATGCCACGGCGGGGCGATCGTTCGTGACGATCTCTTGCGCAACCTCGGTGCCTGGTGGTTGTCCGGATCCCGCACCGGCCCTGGCCGCGCCTTACGAGAACGCGGCTTTTCCCAACAAGGCCACCGTCAAGATGGGCAAGATCGCGCCCGGTTCGCAACAGGCGCATACGATCGCGTTCTTTGGCAGTCTGGTTTTCGCGCCGGGCACCTACTGGTTCACAGTTTGCGCCGATGCGGGCGACCACGTGGTTGAATCCAACGAAGGCGACAACTGCCGCCGCTTTCGCAAGACGGTCAGGGGCCATGCGCCTGTCGATCACCTTACCAGCCGCTAAGCGGCATGTCTGTTGCCGTTGGGCACCCAGCGGCAACGGATTTCCCACGGTGAAGATTAGCACTTCGCCGGGCGCTTTTGATTTGCTACGCTTTTCGCGGCACTTAGGGACGACAGGGACATCGGTAGTTACGTGGTGGCGCGCTATTACAAGGTGCGGACGATGGTGATGGCGGCGGCAATAGCATCCGCAGCAGCGTCCGTGTCTGCGCAGGATTTTGGTTTCGATGAAACGACGGCCGCGCCCGTTGACGGCGCGATCGTGATCCCGCTGGACGCACCGCTGCCACCTGGCGACTACGCGGTCGAGATCTCGGGCGTCGATGTCACCGGCTTTGCTGTGATCGACGGCGCGACGCTGCTGGTTGAACCGGGCCTTGTAGGTCCAGGCGTCGCAGAAGTGGTGATCTATGCCCTGACTTCCGCCGGCTACGAGATTGTTGCGTATTTCGAGTACGTCATCGAAGGCGGTGCGCAGCCGCCGAGCTATTCCCTGACAGCCAGCCACGAGATTGGGGTCCGCAATCTGAACCGTGAAGACACCAACAGGTTCGCCCGATCCTCGGGGTCGGCGGAAGTCACGGCGATGAATGGTCAGTTGAACGCGACGGCCTCGTACCTTGCGACGTCTGAGGCAAACGAGCGGATCGCAGGTCGGTCCGTCGATCTGGAAAGCTATGCGGTCGAGTACAACCGGTCGGGCGGTGCGTTGGATCTGATTGCGCGCCTTGGAGATCAGTCAGTGTCATATGATCGCGCTCTGGTCTCTGACATCACCGAACGCGGCGCGTCACTCTTTTTTGAAACGCCAGGACAGGGTCTGTCCTTTGGCGTGTTCGGAACCGAGGTTATGGCCGCCGAAGGGGCCGAGAACCTGACGGGCCTCGGAGATCAGGACGACCTGATCTATGGCGCAACAACAGCCGTAAGGCCATTTGGCGGCAGCGACTTCCAACTCGGTATCTCGGGTTATGCGGGGCGCGGTGCGGAGTTTGATGGCGGCGATATTGGCGAAGGGCAAGGCGGCGCGGTTTTTGTAAACGGCTCGGCGCGGGATGGAAGGCTACGCTATGGCGTGGATGTCGGGTGGGCCGAATGGGACGAGGACGCGGAGCTTGCGGTCTTTCCTAAGGTCGACGGCACCGCCGTGCTGGCATTGGTCGAATATGATGTCTTTGGGTTCGACAATCCCTCGAGCCTGACGTTCGGACTGGCCTACGAGCGCGTGGATGCGACCTATTTCAGTCTGGCAAACACCAGTTTGCCGTCAGGGCGCGAAGATATCCAACTGTCCTTCGACTGGGCGTCAGAAGCGTCGTCTGTGGGCGGTTTGGTGAACCATCAACTGACCAACACCGGGGGGCCATCGGACGAACCGGTGGACAGGATCCTGACGTTCAACCTCTACGGCAGCCACATCCCGTATGCCACGAGTGTCGCGCCGACCTGGCTGGGGGATCCCAGCCTCAGTTTCGATCTTCAGGTGATCTCGATCCGCCGCAAGGAAACACCGCCCGCGGCGATCCCGCCAGAGGACGAAGATTCGGTAGACGCGCTGGTCGGGTTGTATGTTCAGCGAGAGACATTTGGCTGGGGTGTCGGCTATGGGTTTGGCCATATCGATGACCGGACGGCCAACAACTTCGACGAAACCACCCACAGCCTCGATTGGTCGGTGGACTGGCAGGTGGGCGATCTGACGACCGTCGGCGGATCGGGCTACGTCACACGATTCGACAACGTGGACGGGATCTACACTGACACCTCGTTGCAGATTGATGCCACCCGCGAATTTCCCGACTGGGCGCTGACCTGGGCCGCGGGCGTAGGGTACGAGGATTTTGGTGCCCCGGGGTCACAGGATGGTATGGCATTGACCACGGACCTGACCTGGGCGTTCGCCCCGGCCGCCGATCTGGTGCTAAGCGGGACCTGGGCCGAAGGAGGCAAGGCCGAAGAGACACTGGACGATCCGGAATGGAGCGTGGGACTGATGCTGCGCGCAAGGACGAATTTCTTCAGATGAGACAGCGAAGCGGCATATTCTCAGGACTGCTTGGCATGGCGCTTGCGTTGGCGACGCCGCTAGCCGCCGTGGCGGCAGTGGTTTCCGTCCAGGTCAGTCCTGATCCGATTCTGGTGAACGCGAGGGGCACCGGCATTGCCACGGTCAGGTGGACGGTCCAGGTGTCTCAGACCGCTAGTCCCTCTCCGGTGACATCGACCGAGGGCGAGATCCTGGTCAACGGCGTTCCGCTCGAGACACCAGGCGGGGTGTTGACCCGTTCGATCACGTCGCTGGGGGTAACGACGGCACGGTTCACGGAACGTATCCGCATCAGCCGAGAGGCTGTGAACGCGCTGCGGTCTGGCGCGTCCGTGACCTATTCGCGGACCTTCGCGGACGCGGATTCGGGTCAGAACCTTCAGGCCGGGGTCGACCTGTCCGGGCTTGGCGCGCTGGCCATTGTCGATGCGACCGTGCGGTTCGATGATGACAGCCTCTATCGTGTGGTCGCCGAGGGCGATGATCTGAGGGCGCGAGCGCGCCTGTCCACCGCGGGGCGCGGGATCTTCGATGGAACCTGGGAGGTTTCGGGTCCCACAGGTGCCAGCACCGGCACATTCCGCCCGATCTCGCGCACGCGGCGTAATCTGGCCGGGGCCCGGTCCACCGTGTTCGAAAGTCCCGATCTGCCGACAGATCGACCAGGCCTTTATTTCGTGCGTCTGGTGCCCGATCCCAGCGCGCAGCGCGATACCGCCAACACGTTCAATGTGCTGCGCTATTACGTGCTTCCAGGGCCCGATCAAACCGACGGGATCTCGCTGATCACGCCGCAGCCGGGCGCGCGTGTGACCACATCCACCCGGTTCTCGTGGTCGCCTGTAGACGGTGCCGATCGATACCGGATCGAGTTTTTGGGCGACGGGTCCATCGGTCTTGGCGGTCGGCGAGTGGCCGCGCTGGACCTGGGCGCGCAGGGTGCGTCGACGCAATTGCGTCCGTTCACGGTCGAGCGGATCAGGCGCGAAGGTGCTACCTTGTGGCGCGTCCTTGCGTTTGATGATCAGGGACGCCTGTTGTCCGCATCGCCCGCACGCGACCTGGGCGGCGGCACCTTGGGCAGCCGATGAGCAACGCGGACGCAGCCTTTCTGCTGACACAGGTCGCAGGTGGCGATAAAGCCGCATTTTCAGCACTTTACAGGGAATTCGAACGACCGGTTTTCAGATTCATCTGCTCGAAATTGAACGATCCGCACGAAGCCAGCGACATACTCCACGAGGTCTTTATGGAGATCTGGCGCTCGGCCGGTAAGTTCGAGGGCAGATCCACCGTCAGGACCTGGCTTTTTGGAATAGCCTACAGGAAGACGATGGACAGGTTCAGGAAAAGCGCGCGGGTCACCGTCACCGACGAAGTGCCCGAAGAGATCGACGAAAGCGCAGACGCGTTTCGCGATGTCGCCGCCGCGCAAGAGGCGGGTCACGTGCGATTTTGCCTGGACGAGCTGAAACCGGATCACCGCATGGCGGTCGAGATGGCCTTTTTCGAAGACCTGTCTTATCGCGAGATTGCCGAGGCGACCGAGGTGCCGGAAGGGACGGTGAAAACCCGGATCTTTCACGCCAAGAAGTTGCTGATGCGCTGCCTGTCAGGCCGGATAGGAGATCGGGTAAGATGACAGGCATGGATGACGACCGCCGCAGGATCGAAGAGTTGTTGCCGTTCTATCTGAACGGCACGCTGGATGATGTCGAGCGGGCCGAGGTTGCGGCTGCATTGGATGCGGACGAAACATTGCAGTGGGAACTGGAGTTTCTGCAAGGCGTCCGGGATGACGTACGCTCGCGCGAGACGGCGTTCAGCCCTGGCGAGTTCGGGCTGGCGCGACTGATGCGCGACATCGACCGCCAGGCGGCCGCGCCTGCGCCACAAGCGCAAGACCGGCGCGGTGGCAGCAACATCTGGCGCATAGCGGCCGCGGCTGCGATCGCGCTGTTTGCAGCGCAGGCGGTGGTGATCACCACTGCACCGGACTTTGTCGCCGAATTGGCCGGTGGCGGTGCTGGTGGTTTCGACGGGCCGACCCTGACGGTTGCCTTTGACGAAGACGCGACCGAGGCGCAAATCCGTCGCCTGTTGCAGCAGAATGATCTGGTCATCATTGATGGCCCATCTGCCCTGGGTCTCTATACGCTGGGTGCCCCCGATGATGCGGTGGCGGTGTCGGCGCTGGCGGCGCTGGGTGCAGCCGATGGGATCGTTGAAAGCGCGGAAAGGGATTGAGCCATGCGACATCTTCTTTTTGCAGCTGTTGGCTTTGCAACCTTGCTGGTCTCCGCCCCGTCTGCTGATGCGCAGGACGGATATCGGATCGCTGCCACAGGCTGCGTGCGGCCAGGTCAGACCCTGGCCATCACTGGTCGCTTTCCCACCAGTGTGCCCGGCGAGATCGTGCTGGTCGATCAGCGCAAGCTGGTCGAGGCGAAAGTCACCCAGTGGACACCCCAGCGCGTGCGCATCCGCCTGCCGTCGGCGCGGGCGCTGACCGCGGGGCGGCGCTATGCCGTGGAATTGCGCCAGCGCAACCGGGTTCTCGCCCGGATGGGCACGATTACCTTGTGCGCGGCCAGTGGACCGGTGCGGCGTGCGAGCAATGACGAGTTGCCAGCCCCCGACGGGACGCCCGAATACGTTGTGTCCGTCACCCAAGGTCAGGCCGGTGCCGCATTGGGCGCGCTTCAGGCGCAGGGTGCGACACTTTTGCGGACGCGGCAACTGGGGTCACTGGGCCGCACCCTTTTGGTGGTCGCACTGCCGCCAGGACTGTCAGTCGCTCAGGCGCAGGCGGCCCTGGACGCGGCTGTCAACGGCGCGCAGATCGACGTGCATAACCTGTATGGCTATGCCGCTGGGCCCCGGCTCTATGCGGCGGCGGCGATCGGCGATCCCGAAGGCCGCGCCTGCACGCTGCGCCGTGCCGTGCGTGTCGGGCTGATCGATGGCCCGGTCAATTCTCGTCACAAGGCGCTGTCAGGCGTCAAGGTTTCGCAGGTTTCGGTCCTGGGCAAGCGGGAAAAGCCGCCTTCGGCGGATCATGGTACAGCCGTTGCCGCCCTGATCGGCGGCGGGCAGGGCGCCGGGCCGATGGCCGGTTTTGCGCCTGGGGCCCAGATCTTTGCGGCCTCGGCCTTTACGCGTCGCCGGGGTGGTGAAAGCGCCAGCCTGGAAAACGTTTCTGCCGGTCTGGACTGGCTGACAGGCAACAAGGTGCGGCTGGTCAATCTGTCCTTTGCCGGTAGACCGAACCGCGCGCTGGGCGATGTCCTAAGCGCCGCTGCACGGTCGGGTATGGTGATGGTTGCGGCCTCGGGCAACTCGGGCAAGGACTATCCCGCTTATCCCGCAGGCCACAGCCGGGTCATCGCGGTGACGGCCGTGGATGCCAGCGGCAAGCTGTATCGACGCGCAAACCGCGGCAAGCATATCGAGTTCGCGGCACCCGGTGTGGACGTCTACACCGCAAAGGGCGGGGGCGGGGGCTATCAGACCGGCACGTCATTTGCGTCACCCATCGTGACCGCCTTGCTGGCGCGCAAGGCGGCAGCCGGGCGATTGTCGCTGGACGGTGCGCGCGCGGCTCTGCGGCGCGGTGTGCGCGACCTGGGGCCTGCCGGTCGCGACACAAACTTCGGCTATGGATTGGTACGCTCGGGCGGCTGCTAGGCCCGCCCGGGCGACCACATTTTCCAACCTCAAAAAAAGTTTGAACCTGCCTGGGTTTCGTTCCGACCCACGGACATCGCGGGCGCACAGCGCGCCCCATGCTCAAAAACAAGGAACGAGACTATGAAGAAATCGACCCTCATGATTGCCGCTGCAGCTGCCCTGATCGGTGGCGCCGCGCAAGCGGCTGACTTTGGTGATGTCTACATCACCACCGTGGCGCCCAAGCCGATGGAGGTCCTGAGCAACGGACAGAGCTACACGAAACTCAAGACTTTCGGGATGGCGAATGTCGGGATGCGCGTGGAATATACTGCCGGTGGTCTTGACCGTATCAAAAGCTGGAAAGTCTGGCCCGAGTTCGTGAATGGCGTCGGGATCGCAACGCCCGTGCCGTCGCTGAAAGCCAGCGCTGCATCTAAGAGCTATGCTGCCTTCCAGCGTCCCAAAGAGGTTGGGAAGAACGTGAACATCTCGCTGCCCGGCCATCTGCTCGAGGACAATGCCGTCATGATGTGCAACTGGCTGGCGAACAAGATGCGCAATGAGGGCAAGACGAACAAAGAGATCTTTGGCAAGGATCGTGTGGCGCACTTCGACGTAAACGCGATGTACGAATTCAAGACCAATCTGGGCGGCGAGTCGTTCATGCAGTACAACGCCCCGTACGAGGCAAAGGTCATCTGCAAGAAGTGGAAGGGGTCGCAGATCCCGACCGGCCCGCAAGCGCTGGACGGGCCGCTGGAAATCAAGAAGGCCACCATGAAGCTGGCCGAAACCGCGACCATGGGCGGCACGTGCAAGGTCACGCTGACCACCGCAATCAGCACCAACAAGGCCGGCGCGAAGATCAAGTATCGCTATACCCATTCGTCCGGCAAGAAGAGCCCGATCTATTCGGTCAAGACCGCTGCCAACCGCATTGCCGTGGTTAAAAAGTCCTGGGATGTGCCGAACAAGCCGGGCCTCGAGACGGGCTGGTTCCGCCTGGAAGGTACGTCTGTTGGTTTCAAGTCGAACAAGGCCAGCTATCGCATGGACTGCAAGAAAAAGATCGGCGGCTTTGCCCCGAACAAGCCCAAGCCCAAGGTTGCGGTGCCTCTGGGTGGGCGGGGCAAGCTGTCCAACTGATCTACCCAAGTCAACAGAAGCGGCCGCCTGGACTGGGCGGCCGCATTTTTTGTTCGAGAGCCCTATTTATATAATTCAATAATTTGAATATCTAAAATTTTGCCTTAATTTTGGCAATATCCGTACCTGTTATGTTCCCTTTAGAATAAACAGGTTACAGAGAAAGCTCAATTTTTAGACATCCAAACATCGAAAGATGCCAGAGTGTCTATCTTATTTTTGACGCAGTTCGTTCTTGTTTTATTCACGCTGCTCCAGCACCAGCCCAAGGCCCGTGATGCTGGCCTTCTGCGTCCACCCGACCAAACCCGTGGGCGCCGAAATAGTCGCGCTGCCCCTGCAGCATATTCGCCGTGCCCCGTTCGGTGCGCAGCGTGTCGAAATAAGACAGCGCGGCACTCAGCGCCGGCATGGCAATCCCGTGACGAGCGCCCAGTATGACCGTCTCGCGCAGTGCTGGCGCCGCGTCTGCGACCCGGGTGCTGAAGCCTTCGGCAAACATCAGGTTCGTACCCGGCGATCTGGCCAGCGCCGCCGCCATGTCGTCCAGCATCGCCGACCGGATAATGCAGCCCGCGCGCCAGACTTCGGCGATCTTGGGCAGCGGCAGGTCCCACTTGTAGGTCTGCGATGCCATCGACAACAGACCGAACCCCTGCGCATAACAGGCGATTTTCCCTGCCAGTAGACCTTGTTCCAGCATGTCGACAATGCCATCGGTCCGGTCGAACCGGGACGTTGCGGCCCCGAAAATGCCGCTGCCGGTCGTACGTTCGTCTTTGCGGGAAGACAGATTGCGGGCGGCGACGGCGGCCTCGATTGCGGTGACCGGAGCGCCCAGCATCTGCGCTTCGATCGCTGTCCAGCGGCCCGTGCCTTTCTGGCCCGCGCGATCATCGATGACATCCAGCATGGGCCGTCCGGTTGCAGGGTCCGTCGCGGCCGCAACCGCCGCCGAGATCTCGACCAGATACGATTGCAACGGCCCCTCGTTCCAGCGCGCGTAGATATCGGCGATCTCGCTGGGTGGCAGGCCCAGACCGTCACGCAAAACGCCATAGGTTTCGG
>CAYWND010000009.1:0-18222 GCA_964459085.1 uncultured Oceanibium sp.
CCGCACGTCAAAGGCGTATGTGATCGCGCCGAGGCTGGTTGCCGTACCGATCGCGGCCAGACCCGCAACACCCGCACCCACGACCAGGACCTTGGCAGGCGGAACCTTGCCCGCGGCGGTGACCTGACCTGTGAAAAAGCGGCCGAAGTTGTTCCCGGCCTCGATCACGGAACGATAACCGGCAATGTTCGCCATCGAGCTGAGCGCGTCCATTTTTTGCGCCCGGCTGATGCGCGGGACCATGTCCATCGCCATCGCCGTGACGCCCTTGTCCCGCAACGTGTTCAGCAAGTCCTCGTTCTGGGCGGGCCAGATGAACGAGATCAGGATCTGTCCCTCGCGCAGCAGATCAAGCTCTGGTCCTTCGGGCGCCCGGACTTTCGATATGATGTCGGCCGCGCCATAGAGTGCTGCCGCGTCGGGGGCGATTTCTGCACCGGCGTCAGCATAGTCGGCATCCGAGAATCGGGCCGCCAGGCCCGCGCCGCTTTCGATGACGCACTCGTATCCCAGTTTCTTGAGAAACCCGACGCTTTGGGGCGTCATCGCAACCCGCGCTTCGCCGTCGAACACCTCTCTTGGGGCACCGATTTTCATGTGTCCTGGTCCTTGGCCTTCTTGTTATGGGGTCCCGGGCCGTGGCGGCCGGATCGAATCGAATGGTTAAGTGGTTTAATTCCTTCGCTTGTCCAATCATAGGGGCAGATTGGCGCGGCGCTGTATTAGTAACTATTTAGTTACATGTCCAGGTTCTTGCCCGGCTATGCCCCAGCGCGACCCGGTGCTAAGTTCAGGTTATGGACCCCTTCGCACTCGCGTTCTATGCAATAGTCTGTGGACTTCTCAGTTTCCTGGCGCCGAACCTCGGGTCTGCCGGGATCCGACTGGCCGTCGGTGCCGTGGTCGGCATCCTTGCCGCGGCGCTGCTGCCGATTGTCAGAGGTGCCATCGGCTAAGGTGCCTGGCCCTAGCCCTTCGGTGCGGTAGCGGTCATGCTGTCGCGCGCCGAAAACCCATCGTACCAGGCGGCCAGCGCGGGGTGCGACGTCCGCCAGTCAAATCCGTTATGGCGGAAATCAAGGTATCCCAATGCGCATGCGACCGCGATCTGGCCAGCATTCATCGGTCCTTCGAGGTGCGACATCCAACGGCCCTCTAGCGCGTCCAATGCGCGCTCGATTTTGCCCCATTGCGCGGACAACCAGGTCTCGGACCGCATGTCTTCGGGGCGAACCCGCGCCTCGTAGACGGCCAGAACCGCGGCATCCATAATGCCGTCCGCTGTTGCCTCAAGCGTCATGATGTCCCATTTCGCGCTGCCCTCGGGATAAAGGCCGCCACCAGCAACGGCGTCGAGATACTGCAGGATCACCCGGCTGTCATAGAGCGCGGGACCATCGTCCCGTTCCAGCGCGGGAATCTTGCCCAGCGGGTTCTGCGCGATCGGCCCGGCAGCGCGTTCCAGCGGCGTCGCCGTAGAAGGCACAATTTCAGTCTGGTCAATCAGACCGGTTTCGATCAAGGCGATTTGCACCTTGCGCACGAAGGGTGACGCTGCCGCGTGGTAAAGCTTCATCTGGGTTCCCGTATATCAGTCGACACGGCGCAATCGGATACGACCGATCGAGGCAATGTCAATCTCCAGGCCGCGCGAACGGCCCACGCGAACCGTGCGGCGGAACCGCTGGGCGGCATGGGCGTTGATCTCGCCCTCGCTGAGTTGGGTGGTCAGATCCAGACCGTCGGTCGTGTCGTCCAATGCCGTCTCGCGCCAGATATGCTTGGGTGCGGCCCGCGTCCGGCGGGCGACGTAGATCGCGGTTGCAGTGGCTGCGCCGATCCGAAGGGCGGTCCATGCAACGGGGGCTAGGGGAATGGCCATGTGGTTCCTCCTGACTTCGATAAAACATAGGGCGCCTGCGGCTTGCGCTCAAGCTTCTACCGAACGCACATAGCCGACCCCGGCGGCGTGTGTGCGCTCTGTCACCAGACGGTGCACGAGGGGCCTGAAGGTGCCGAACATCACTCCGATCTGCTCGGGCGGCGAATAGCTTGCCGGGCATTCGGCCCACTGCCGGGTCGTCAAAGAAAGGAAATCCGACGATGAAACTGCTGACCTGTATACTGTGTTCTGCAACTCTTGCCTCTGGTCCTGTCCTGTCTCAATCAGCCAGTATTGGCGGCAGTGGCCTGACGGTCACGGTGCACAGCACCAAGGGGTCCGGAACGATGCGCGACACCACCGCCCGGCAAACGACCGGCGAGGGCGCGACCGTTTCGACCTCGACGGAAAAGAACGAGGGCCAGACCCCGAACGGCGGTCTGCAAAATGGCGGGGGCGAAAACGGCGGGGGCGAGGAAGGCAACGGAAAATAAGTTTGCCCGAGGGGCGTGCGTCTGCCGCGCGCCCCAGGATCCCGGCTAGTCTTCCGGCGGGGTCCGCATCAATTGGGCCAGCGCAGCCAACTCGTGCCCCGAGGCGCTGGTTTCAAGGTGATCGGCCGCCGCAAGTCGCGCCGCATCAGACTTGTTCTGGTTCAGTTTCCAGGTCCCTTGCACATCCTCGATCGACATGCGCAACGGCACGATCATCCGACGCATGCGGGCAAGGGCTTCTGGATCCATCTTGTCCTCGGTCCAGGGCGTCTTGGGCAGCAGACGACCCTCGAACTGTGCCGACAATTCCCGCGCCTGCCGGTTCAGATCATCGGCCGGCGCGCGCGTCAGTGTCCCGCGCAAATGAACCGCTACATAGTTCCAGGTCGGCACTTGATCTTCCAGCCCGTACCAGTCGGGCGAGACATACCCATCCGGGCCGGATACGATCATCAGCGCAGGCTGTGGGCTTTCAACCGCGCGCCAGAACGGGTTGGATCTCACGATGTGGATATCCAGCCGGGCGCCGTCTTCATCCAGCACGAACGGCAGATGTGACGCCAGTGGCCCATCCTGGCCGGCGAGCGTCAGGATGCCGAATGATCGGTCCCGGACAAAGTCCAGATTGCGGGCCCTGCCGACCTTGCGAAACGCGGGGTTGGGATGCATCAGGCCGCCTTTGCCGCGCCTATCAGGCCCTGGGGTGTCGCAGCGGCGATGTGAACCTGTACAATCTGGCCCTCGGATTGTGGGGTATCGAAATGAACCTCTGCAAATCCCGGCGCGCGGCCCATGTCTGGGCGTTCCATCAACACGTCTTGCGTTGATCCGACAAGCGTACTGTGATGCGCCGCGACCCGATCCTGACCAAGCTGGCGCAGCCGGGCCGCACGGTCGCGAATGACCGCCTTGTCCACCTGCGGCATGCGCGCCGCCGGCGTTCCCTGGCGGATCGAGAAGGGAAAGACGTGCAGCCAGGTTAGTCCGCACGCGTCAACCAGATCCAGCGAGTTCTGGAACATCGCCTCGGTCTCGGTCGGGAAGCCCGCGATGATGTCTGCCCCGAACACGATGTCGGGCCGGGCCTTGCGCACATCTTCGCAAAACCGGATCGCATCATCGCGCAGGTGGCGCCGTTTCATACGTTTGAGGATCATGTCATCCCCCGCCTGTAGCGACAGATGCAGATGCGGCATAAAGCGCGGTTCGGTCGCGATGGCGTCCAGCAGGGCCGGATCCGCCTCGATCGAGTCGATCGAGCTGATGCGCAGACGTGGCAGGTCCGGAACCAGCCTCAGGATCCGCTGAACCAGATCCCCCAGACGGGGTTGCGCGGGCAGGTCAGCACCCCAGCTTGTCATGTCGACGCCTGTCAGAACCACCTCGTTATAGCCGCTGTCGACCAGGCGCCGGATCTGATCCACCACCACACCAGCCGGGACCGAGCGCGAGTTTCCACGACCATAAGGGATGATGCAGAACGTGCATCGATGGTCGCACCCGTTCTGCACCTGCACATAGGCGCGGGCGCGGGTGCCGAAACCATCAATCAGATGCCCGGCGGTTTCCGTCGCGGACATGATGTCGTTGACCTTTACCGCTTCGCTGTCGCCGATGAAATCGGGCGCTTTGGCCAGGTCGGCCCATGTTTCGGCCTGCATCTTTTCCAGATTGCCTACGACCTGATCTACCTCGGCCATTTCGGCATAGGTCTGCGGGTCAATCTGAGCGGCACAGCCCGTGACGATGATCCGCGCGTCCGGGTGGTCGCGGCGCAGTCTGCGGATGCGCTGGCGCGATTGGCGCACCGCCTCGGCCGTCACGGCACAAGTGTTGACCACGACCGCGTTCTCAAGGCCTGCCGCCTGGCCCAACTCGCGCATGGCCTCGGTTTCATAGGCGTTCAGGCGGCATCCGAAAGTTTCAAATACGGGGGGGTTCACGTCGCGTCCTCGATGAACTGCGGGTCGAAGACGCCCGAGAACACCTCTTGTACCGGGCCGGTCATCAGCACGCCGGATCGATCGGACGGCCACGCAACCTCGATCTCACCGCCATCCAGGATCAGTCGCGCCCGCCGGTCCATCAGTCCGCGGCGCACGGCACTAACCAGAACCGCGCACGACGAAGACCCCGAGGCCAGCGTGATCCCCACCCCGCGTTCCCAGACCCGCATCCGGGCGAGGCCGCGCGAGAGGACCTGAACCACTTGCACATTCGTGCGCTGTGGAAACAACGGGTGGTTTTCGATCCGTGGGCCCAAATCGGTCAGGTCAACGGCCTCGGCGTCCGTGACAAAGAACGTGCAATGTGGATTGCCCATCGAACAGGCCGCCGGGTCCCCTTCGATCGGCAGGTGCAGTGTGTCGCAGGCCTGGGACAGCGGCACTTCCATCCAATCCAGCGAGGGCGCGCGCATATCAACCTCGACCCGGCCATCCGGTACGCGGCGACAAGCCAGCAGCCCACGCTCGGTTCGCAGCACAAGGTGATCCTGGCCTGTCTCGGTCATCAAGGTGTCCGCAATGCACCGCGTGGCATTTCCGCAGGCCCCGGCGGTACTGCCATCGGCGTTCCAGAATACGAGCTGGGCATCGGCCTCGGGATCGGTTTTGACCACAGCAAGCTGGTCGAACCCCACACCCCGGTGCCGGTCCCCGATAGCGCGCGCCAGACCAGGTGTCACCGGGTCGGCGCCATCGCGGGCGTCGATCACGACAAAGTCGTTGCCCAGCCCGTGCATCTTGCGAAATGTCAGGCCGGCAGGGGTGTCGTGGCGGTTCAACATCGGCGCTGATATAAACCTGTTGCGCACCAGACGCCAGTAGACCGTTGGTACAGGGATCTATTGCACTGAATCCTCTTGACCAGGGGGCGGACTGGCCGTAGGTACTCCGCTCGCGTGGGCCGTTAGCTCAGTTGGTAGAGCAACTGACTTTTAATCAGTGGGTCGCAGGTTCGAATCCTGCACGGCTCACCACTGAAAACAGGGACTTAGGCGATGTGAGATCGCACAGTGCTTGTCTCAAACACCGAATAAGTACAGAAATCAGTGCCTGAAAGGTCGATATTTCGGTCTGTTGTCATTTGGCGTCATCGTCATTGCCCGCTTGCAGGGTCCTTCCTTCGTTTCGAAGATCAGGCCCCTATTCCATTCAGCCAAGCTGACCATATCTGCTCCTCGGAGCACCTGACCCTCTCGCCCTCCGTTCGATGGTGATCAAGGGCCTTGAGGACTCTTTGCTCCATCGCGTAGGCATCGGTTTCGCTTTCCCACCGTTGCCGATACACAGCGTTCCAAGCTTCAAGGATTACCTCGGTGGGAATGTGGCAGTTCACCTGCTTGAGCCGTTCGCTGACATCAACTGTGTGCCCAATTTTCCAAATGTCGGATGAACCGAACCGGAAGGCGTACGTGAAAGCCTCCCTCTCCACGTCCCGGCTTGCTTCCCTTGTCCATGAACTAGGCTTAGGACCAGTCGTCGGATTTCCCGCCGCCAACGCCTGATCGAGTAGTTTTGCGTTCGCTATGGAATCCAATTCAGGCAAAGTTGCCGGTGTCGTGTCCAGCTTCAGGACCGCGTCGGCATCAACTCGCGAAAGAGCAACTGCCTGAGATGTGGCGTGATAGGGCAATTGTTCTTCTAGTACGTCGAGGAGCATTGGAGGCGGCGTGAAACGCCAGGCCCGGACCATTGGAATGGCCTTTGGCCAACGAAACTGACCTTCTTCATCATAGTCATGCGAACTACGAACATCGTCTCCGATGACATCTACCGTGTCCACGGGAATGCGGCCAATCTCAGCCATACCCAACAACTTGCCACGCATCGGTTCGGGTGTCGGTTCACGGAGCGTACCCACGAACACGATGCGGTCGCCCGGAGAGGATTCCTTAAGAAGCCTGTCCCGATTTCCTTCCAAACTGAATGTAATGACAGGCCAGCGTTCAGGGTCGAAGCCCCAGACTCGGGTGATGAAAATCCTCATGTGTCCCAAATGACCTCGAATGCAAGGTACTCGCTCAGTACACCTCGAACCATCACGCTTCCGGCACCAACTGCCATGTACCTGTAACGTCCTTCTTGGATTTCCAGCCAACCATCAGAATACGGCTGATCCCCAACGACCATTCGTTGCATTGCCCGGCTACCGACCTCCGGCCAAGCACCCGTATCGGGCGCTGTTTCAAAATGTTCTCGCTGCTCACAGGAAAGACTCTCCAACGGTGTAACCATGTAGTGATCTGGGTCGCAAATTTGAGGTTCGTTCAACTCGAATGCGGCATGACACCTAGCGAGCTTCAGGATCACATTTCGGACTCGATCTTCCTCTGGTTGCCAAACAATGATTTCGCCACCGCCGAGAGTTTGAGATTGCTTTTTGGAACGTTCGATACGCTCGCGTAAAGCCTGACTTTCCGCCAGTATGCGGCTCACTTTTTGGCGGGACAACTTGACTGGGTCGGTTGACCCATGAAGGACACATTCAACGAAGCAGGCCAAATACTCCTCGTCGGCGGAGAACCCTTCGTTACATGAGGGGCAGGCGGGCAAGACCGGCAAATTTGCTGGATAGGGTTTATCCAGAAGTATCTTCGATGGAGCATGATCGCGGGTTTCGGTTGTGCCACCGCAATGTACGCAGAAACCCTGCTGCCTTTGATCTCCGTAATTTGGAATCTGATCCATGATTACTCCTTCGATAATCGCTTCTTTTCTCGGGCAATAACATTCAGGGCTTTATTGAGACCTTGATCTGTCTTTAGCTCACACTCCCATATTCTTGAAATCAGTCATGGAGTTCGTTCTCCAGTATTGATGTTTGACATTGAGCGGGTCGTCTGGGTTGGCTTGGCGACCCGTTCTTTTCTTAAATTGCTTGATCCGCGGCACGGCGATTTCGATTGCTTTTCGACGTGTTCGAGCCAATCCGCGGCCCAAGAAACGCCGTGGGTTCAGGCAGGTTCCGCATCCTTGCCCAGCAACCATTCGGCTTGTCCGCTAAGGCTTTCCCAAGTCGAACCAGACTGACCCGCCCGTTCCAGATACAGCCTTGCATCAAGATAGAAATCATCTGCTCGGCAAAAGAAGATGTCGTGAAATAGGCAAAGGGCAAAGTCGACCATCCAGTGATAGTCGGCCTCTGGAAGCTTCAGCAGGCGCGCTGCCTTGTGATAGGCATCAATTGGTGAAAGATCCTCAAACAGTGCGTACGCCTCTCCCAGATCATGTAGATCTTCGAGCATGACTGCATCTGCCAAAGGCCAACCACCCGGATTTCCAGGCGGACAGGAAGCAGAAACGGCATCTGGTGAAACACGGCTAATCATGTTGCACCTGCCAGAAAGAATGCGTCGAGGTCGTCCCTGTGGTAGCGGACAACTCGCCCGACCGTTCTATAGCGAGGCCCCGTTCCGGCCGACCGCCAATTGCGTAGCGTTCCGCCTGAAACGCTGAGATAATCGGCCGCCTGGTTGGTATTAAGCCAAGGGCTTGTAAAAGTGTAAGGGCGAGACCCTGTGATTGTTCTCGGTTCAACTTGCATGCAAACTCTCCTCGCCCGGAAAGGGGTTCCGCGACGTTGGTTTCTCGGTTGTCAGTTCAGTGAAACACCGTCCCGATTCGCCATTTGCGGCGGGCCGGCGTCATTCGATGCAAGCAAAATACGATCTGAAAATACGTCTGACGACTATTATTACGCTTCCAGGTGTCAATTGCTTGTTTGCGTTAAGACTTTGATAAGATTTCAATTCACCCCGGCCTGATTGAGTATCAGGCCCTCATATTTGGTCGAATGATGGCGTAGACTTTCAACCAACATTTGGGGATGCACATAGCCCCCGCTCGCACCTGGGAGACGTTGTCCCAACAGCAATGCCGACTCCGCATAAGGAACGCCGGCGGCAATCATCAGGGAACGAGCAACGTGACGTAAAGCGTGAGGCGATGGCAGGTCTTTCCTTTTGGGCTCCGCTATGTGTCCTGTTGCCGATCCCGGCGAGGGCCAAAGCCATTCAGACCCCAATGGCTCATCTTCTTTCATTCGACTGGCCAGAGCTTCCGTCAACCAGGGCCCCATCGGGAACAGCAAAGGCTCACTGCTGGTTTTCTGGTGCCGGAAAGTCAGCACTTGCCGGACCAGATCAACATCCTCCCGACGCACTGTTAAGACCGAACTCCGCCTGGCTCCGGTCAAAAGGAATGTCCTGTGCAAATCACGCATCACGCCCGAAAGTTTTTCGGTCTTGGCCCAGAAGTCTTTCAGGTCCAGTTCTTCAACCTTGCGTTTCGGAGTAGCCGGTACCCGGACTGCATCGACGGGATTTCCGCTGATCGTCTCGTCATGCCTCATGGCCGTATTGATTAATGCCCTGACCGTTCGCATCACCGAGGCTCCGGTGGTCGTGCCATGACGCCGAGACAGCGTGTCCATGAGTTCTCGGCAGTCTTGACGCGTTATGTCAGCCACGGCACGACGCCGAAGACGACCGAGATAGTTCTCGATATGATAGGTGTAGCCCTTGATCGTAGCCGGTGACAGGTTCCGGCCTTTCTGATGCTCCTTGAACGCCTGTTCCAGGGTCATGCCTGTCGATGCCGGTCCCGCTGTTGGGTCAATCCCGGATTGGATTGTTGCCATCAACCTGCGTGCTTCATTCCTGGCCTCGGCAAGACGGATGTGATCAGCACGTCCGATCTTGACCCGCACGGTACGCACATGGCGTTTTTCCCGACGGACATCACTTTGAACGGCAAAGGTCTTGCAGGTCTTGTGGCAAATGCACATCAGCCCTTTGACATCGGTGTCCCGATGGATGCCCGAGCCGAGCGGGAGGTCCCGAATACGGGCCTCGGTGAACTTGAATATGGTCATGATAAGTACAGTCCTGAGTACAGTGTTTGAATCGACGCCGAATGACGTCGGATTGGCTTACCGGACTGATAATGCTATGTTTTCAAGGGTTCGTACGCCACCAAATGGCTACCGGTTGCCACGAATTGCGTGCATCGTGCGAGCTTTTAATCAGTGGGTCGCAGGTTCGAATCCTGCACGGCTCACCACTGAAACCCGGAATTCAGACGAATCGGTGTGCTTCACCTGAGGTGGGTTTTTTCGTATCCCGTTGCTGCGCCGATGGCGCGCCTGCACCCGCCTAGGGCCCCCCAAGACCGTCGACAAATTCGCGCGATAGACGACTGCCAGCCATCGCATAGACCTCGCGTCGGCTTTGGCGGTGGGCGTCGCATCGTGCCCTGACCGCCTGGCAATAGGTTTCCCGATCGGCGGGGGAGCCCCAGATCAGGGCCTCTGCCGCGCGAAACGCCGATTGGATCGCGAATATTGTGCCCTTGCCGCACAGCGGATCATAGGTCGCTGCTGCGTCCCCAATGGCGATCCAGTTCTCGCCCGCCGGACGGTCCAAGCGGGATGGAAAGGCCGCAAAGCTGCGGGCGCCGATAGGTTCCGCATCTGCGTATTCCAGCCGGGCGGCAATGTAAGGTGCGGATGCAAGACTGCCCACTGCATGCTGGATGCGATGAACATGTCGTGAGGGCAACGCCCGCCGATGAGTGTAGTACGTCGCGGCAATCTCGCCGCCCGGGGTTTCGGCCAGGCTCCACCATCCGTCGCCGGCCGCCTCGATAATCAACGGCCCCGCCGCCTTGCCCTGACTGGACCGCGCCTGGAACCACAGCACCGTTGCATAAAGGCTACCGTCCCGGTCGCGCTTGCTGCCTTGGGTCCGCGCATATACCGCCGTGCGGCCCGATGCATCCACAATGCAATCCGCCGCCAGTGTCGTAGGCGTGTCGTCGATGGTCGTGGTTACCTCCCACACGCCGTTGCCGGTGTGGACCTTGGGTACTGCCGAGGACCGGATATTCCGGACGCCTGCCTCGGCTGCGGTGTCGGACAACAGACGGTCGAAATAATGGCGGACGACCGCTATGGGCGCGGGCCGACCCGTGGCGCGAAAGCTCTTCGTGATCGGAGTGGGGCTGTCCCACAGCGAAATGATCCCGGGACTTGGCTCGGCGACCCGCGCCGCGTCTTCGCCGCTTAGTCCCAGTTCTCGGAACACGTCCCTGATCGAAGGGTCCAGATACTCGCCCGGCCGCCGCAGATCATAACCCCGCCTTTCGATCACTGCGACGCGCGCACCGGCTTGAGCTGCCCGGATGGCAAAGACGCACCCTGCGGGCCCGCCGCCAAGCACCAGGAAATCGAACCGGGTCTGCAGTGTCATCAGGGCAGCGGAGGTAGGTTCGGGTTCAGCGGCCCGTTCCGACGGCCCTCTTCGTTTCTGAACGTAACGACGTCGGAATTCGGGGCCTGAATACGCTTGATAAAGCCCAGATGCCACCAATAGGTGTTGTAGTACTCGTACTGCTCTTGCGCATCGGCAGCCGGTCGGGGCGCACCCGCATTTGTCGTGAAATAGTCCCGGTCGTCCAGGATCCACTCGACATCCGAAGCCGCCGGTTCATCAACGGTTCCCGGGCGCGAAGTCGGCCAGAAGACCTCTTCACACAACCTGAAATCCACTTGCCAGGGCACGGCCAGATCCTTGGTCAGGCGACCCGCGAATTGCTCGGCCGGGGAACCATCAATGCGGTGGAACCGGATATCCGGGAAATAATCCGTTGCCCCGTGCAGCATCGTCCAGTTCGCGGCCACTCCAGCCTCGCGCCCGACCTCTATGCCCGGCAGAAAGGACCCTCCCAGCGCGCTGCCGGCATAGGCCATGTCGATCATCGCCGGTGCAAACTTCGGTGAAGCCGTCTGAAGCCTCTCGAAATTGAGGTCCCTGTCATTTGACCCGGTTTCGAGTTGCGCGTTCAACGCGCGTGGGATCACAAGCTCGAAGATCCGGGACACCATGTCGCCGTCACCGGGTACAGGGGCCTGCCACTTGTCAAACTGCCAGTGCTGGTAATGGGTATAAGCCAACTCGCGCAGCAGGGGCATGTCTGTCGCAGTCACCGGCCAGAACATGTCGTCGATCCGTGTCAGGTCATTACCGCTGACCGACGCCGCGCCACCTTTCGTCTTGAGGTCCGGGTTTTTGCCACAGGCCTTGCCAGCGTTGTGGGTCAGGGTCCTGTTCGGGTGCTTTGCCGGATCGATCGAGTGAAACGCGCGCAGGTTCTGCGGCGGGTTGCCGATATAAGACGGAAAATCGAATTCAACGTCCGCTCGGTCGCCGGCAGTTTGCGACCTGGTTGCCGCCGATACGTATCCGACCCGCCGTCCCAGTCGGCGTGGAAAACCCTTTTGGCCGCGACGGTGGCCATTCTTGACCGGATTGTTCTTGTTGTCCTCGATGAAGAAGCGCTGATACTTGTCGGCGAAGTACTCGTACAGCGTTGCCGGTTTTCGTAGCCGTTTGTGAATTGCAGGCTTTGCCTTGTCCGGCAGATTGGGGGATGCCAGATCCTTCTTCTTTTTCGGGTCGTCCATATCTGCCCGCTGGGCATCGTTGCGGACATTCAGCGGCAGACCGACCTCGATCTTGGTGTCGGTCACCGATTGATCGTTGTCGTGTCCAGGTGTCTGGGCCCCACCGCCCTTGGCGACGCCCGAGACGAATTTGACGTCCGAAAACAGGCAAAGCTGCGGGTGGATGTGCACAAGGTAGTCGACATGGCGATACCGCTCGGCCTCGGTGGTGTTGTGAACCTGGCGGTGAAGCTTGGGCTGCTTTTTCACTTTGCAATTCCGCGCCGCCTCCATCGCGCCGTCCAGGGCGATGTCCCACAGGGACACGAAGTGCCCCATGTCCGCGACATAGTCGGGCGGACCGACGGCGACCCAGGCAGGAACGGCGTTCACCTCGGTTCCGGCGGCTGCGTCAATCGGGTCTTCGGCGCTGGGATCAAAATACTTCAGGGTGTCTGCGTTGCCCTTGGTCACCTTGGCCTTGAACGCGTTGAAGTCCTTGATCTTGATCTTCGCATCAACCGGCCCGTCACAGCCGCTGTCGAACCATTCGTCCGACCACAGGTCGCCGGTCATCGTGGACGACGGGGTCGTGCAGAACCCGTTGTTGCCGATCAGGTGCATCCGACCGGTGAACTTTCCTGCCTGGCCCGGCTTGCGCTCCAGCATCATGTAGCCCAGCGTCGGGCGGTCAGCGTCCTTGATCTGCGTGATCTCGACATTGGCCTCTTTTGACGGTGTCGCCTGCAACTCGGCCCGGGCAGGGGTCTGGTCGGTATCCTGGTTCCCGATTCGCGATTTCAGGTTTGCCAGTTCAACGCCCCAGGTGATCTCGGCCATGTCCGCCGTGACTTCGAACACGTCGCGGGTCTCGCGCCCGTCCTTGGACGAGTAGACATAGGCATAGACCCGGAAGCGCGCCGCCTGGGGTTTGATGTGCCCGGCGGTGTCCTTGTAGTTCGAATCGTCGCCGCCAGCGCTGTCTGCTGAATTGAAAATGGTGAACCCGGCGGCTGCGACAGTCTTGGTATCGTTTCCATTTCCGAAATTCAGAACCTTTTCCGGGTGGGTCCGCGCACGCGGCAAGGTTCGCGTCTTGGGAAACAGTTCCTGCAGGAACCGCGGAAAGTCCGACCCGACGTAATAGGCAAGCTCGCTGTTGCCGTATCGCGCGATCCCGACAGATGGATGAATTCTGAATTGGACGAAACTCATGCCTGAAATCCTTGTACCTCGGTCAGCGACCCGGGTCGGGACAATTCCCTTGTTTCTAAATATCACGATTTTTGCTAATCTGGAAATAATAGGTCATTTCAGACACCTATTTTGGAACAAAGCTATGCCGGGTGCTGTCGAAAAGCTCGTTTCCGAGCTGGGGTTCTTTTTCGAACCACTGGGGAATTCGCTGGAAAGCGGCGCAGACCTCGGCCGGTTTGTTCGGAATTTCGGCGTGGATATCGACGGACTGGCGCTTGACAATGCGGTGCAGGCTTTCGGCCCGCTCAGCCAGGGCATCTTTGATCTGATCGCTTTGTCCGGCAAGTTGGTCGAAGATGGATTTCAAAAATCCGACCTGGAAACCGTCAAGACAGCGGCCGAGCCGATTTTTGACATTGTTTCCGATATCGGGAACCCATTCTCGGGGACTGTGCCGCAAGGCATGACCGCTCAGGAATGGGCGGCAACCCTGCAATCGCTGCCCGAAGAGCTGATAAACTTCCTTTTGACGATATACCTGCGGCGGCGCCTGCCGATGGGGCTGCAGGTCCTGACACTGGTGGATGTTTATGCGCCCCAGCAGGTTCCAGCCACCGGTGACCCGCGCAGCCGCGGCCTGGCCTATCGCCGCGAAATCTACAACTGGGACCGCATAGCGCAACTGTTCCGCGATCCCGGAACCTGGGCGCGCGAGGCCTATGGCTGGGGCGGCGATTTCCAGACCGAAAAGGCAGTGTCGCGCCTGACCGAAACGATCGAGTTCCTGGGCGGGTCCGCGGAACGTGACCACATGACCGAAGCGCAAGTCGCCGCGTTCATGCCCCATCTGGTCGGCGCGCCGATCCCGCCGCTGGCAGCGTTTGCGCCGTTGTGGTCGCATATCGACGAGGTGAATGGCGAGCTTGACCCGGCAACCCATGCCGAGGTCGGGCTGATGATCCTGCCGGCGGCAAATGCAGCCAATACCGAACAGGGTCTGGCGCTGGGTCCCTATGCCAAGGGGTCGGCCAGTGCCGATATCGATCTGGGCGATGGAATGCGCCTGGGTCTAGGCGGCAGTTTCGGGGCAGCAGGCGGCGCCGTGTTCCGGTTGCTGCCTTCTGCGATGACGCTTGAGCGGGGGATCGAGGCCACAGCGCTAGAGTCCGAGTTTGATGCCGAATTGGTGATCCGAGACCCGCAGGGCGATCCTCTTATCCTGATCGGCGAGGCCGGTAGCACCCGCGTTCAAATCGATTCTGCGCTCGCCAAACTGGGTGGCGAGGCCAGCAACGCCGGGTTCGACTTCCATCTGGCCGCCGGGGTCGAGGCATTAAAGCTGGTCGTGGACGCGTCCGAGGACGGATTGCTTGGATCTGTGCTCAGCGGCGAGCTGGAGCTTGACGCAGGTGACCTGCTGCTGGGTTGGCGCTATTCGACCGGGCTCTATTTCGAGGGCGGTACATCGCTGGGCGTAACGATCCCGCTGGATGCCACGATCGGTCCGGTCAACCTCTATGAATTGGGGGTGGAACTGGACTGGGCCGAGGATCCCACGATTGCGGTCACCGTCACCGCCGACATCACATTGGGGCCGCTTTTTGCCTATGCCGATGGATTGGGCCTGTCGGTTGCGGTGGTGCCCCGCGATGGCGGCCTGATCGGCAACACCCATGATCTTGATTTCGGATTCATCGCACCAAACAGCTATGCCGTTTCGCTGGACGCGGATCCGATCACCGGCGGCGGGATGCTGGACCGGCGCGACAACGAATATCGCGGCGCTTTGGCGTTGCAGCTGTCCTCGATCGGGATGTCAGCCTTTGCGATCTTGAACACCAGACTGCCGGACGACCAGGACGGGATCAGCTTTGCCGGTTCGATCTTTGTCGAGTTTTCGGTCCCGCTGGGGTTCGGGTTCTTCTTGACGGGCGTTGGTGGCTTCCTGGGCATCAACCGCACAATCTATACCGACGCCATGCGGGATGTCCTGTACGAGGGGCGGCTGGACAACCTGCTATTCCCCGCCGACCCGATCCAGAATGCGGCCACCATTCTGGAGGACATGGCCGAGATCCTGCCGGCGCGCGAGGGACAATACCTGTTCGGGCCCGTCGCGCGCATCAGTTTCAGCCAACCGGCGCTGGCGGACATCACCGCCGGTCTGGTGCTGGAGATCGGGCGCGACTATCGCCTGCTGATCCTGGGCGGTGTTGCAGTCAACCTCCCCACGCGCGAGTCGGCGCTGGTGGCGCTGAACCTTTCGTTCTTTGGCGAGATCGACTTTTCGGCCGAGACAATAAGTATCGACGCGACCCTGCAGGGATCGCGTGTCCTGACCTTCCCGATCTCAGGCGACATCGCGGTCCGGTCCGGCTGGGGGCCGCGTCAGGAACATATCGCGTCTTTCGGCGGGCTACATCCTCTGTTCCCGAAGCCCGGGAACCTGCCCGACCTGCGGCGGCTGTCGATCGGGTTTGGCACCAACAACCCGCGCGTCACGCTTAGCTCGTACATCGCGACCACCAACAACTCGCTGCAGTTCGGGGCGCGGGCCGATGCCTATTTCCGTGGTCCCAAAATCTGGCTTGTGGGACGGCTGGCGGCCGAAGGGTGGCTGTATTTCGATGCGCTGATCTACTTTGACCCGTTCTCGTTCGATGTGCGGCTTGGGGGCGGGATCAGGCTGCTGGTCGATGGCAAGACCAAGGCCGAACTGGGGTTCGATCTGCGCCTGCGCGGGCCAAATACGTTCCGGTTCAACGGCAAGGTCTGGATCACCATCTTTGGCATCGACGTGGATTTCGGCGTCGACCACACCTGGGGCTCGCGCAAGTCGATCCCGCCGCCTACGGTCGATGGCGTCGCCGTCCTGCACCAGGCGCTAGAGGCCGCGCAGGGGCTAGAGGCCGTACCGCCAACAGGTCGTGTGCCTGGCGTCAGCTTTGCCGAAACGGACGACCCCCGCGTCGACCCATTCGGCGGGGTTCAACTGACCCAGTCCGCGGTGCCGCTGGCAGTGGCCATCGAAAAGATCGGCGAGGCGCGGGTGCCGCAAAACGCCAACCTGCTGGACATAACCGTCCGGCGGCGAAACGGCACGATCGTTCAGGCAAGCCCGGTCAATCGCGATTTTGTCCGCGGCCATTTCTTTGCGATCTCGGACAGCGAACGGCTGAGTGCGACGGCCTTTGACAGCCACAAATGCGGTTTTGGGTTCGATGCACAGTCGCTGATCGGGCCGGCCGACAAGGCCGTGACCGAGGATTACGGTTATGAATATATCGAGATCCCGATCGACGAGGACAGCAACATCCCGGCCGGGATCACCGGTCTCAAGGCGATCAACGCAGGCTTTGCGCGCAAATTCATGGGCATTCGCGCGATCGAACAGGCCGCGCGTATCAACGACCTGAAGCCCAGGTTCATCCCTGACAAGCCGGTGTCGGTCAATCGGTCAGTCTTTGTCGCGACAACGGCGGGGGCCGAGGTGGCGGCTGCGGATCTGGGTGCTGCGGCCTCGCCCCAGGACAAGCTGATTGCAGACGCTTTGGCCGAAGAGACGCTGACCATGGCCGCCAAGGGCGCACAAACGCAGGCCTTCCTGCCGGATGGTGAAATGGCGGCAAACCCGGTCGTGGCCGACTATGTCGCGCTGGCCGCGACGATGTGACGAAGGGGGGAACCGATGCCTGAGAGATTTTCCTTCCTGCCCTATGCCACGACCGAGCTGGCCGAACTGGCCACGGCCCCGCAAGACACCTCGATCCCCAGACTGGAACTGGGCCTGAATGCCGAGATCACGGCAGATGGCACCGCGCAGCCCGGGCAGGTCCCACTGGCGCAGGAATTTCGCGGCCCCGGCGATATTGTGTCGGTTAATCGCAACGTCTTGCGCCGCGTCGAACCGGAACCGGGGCTGCGCGGGTTCGAACCGAACTATCTGCCATTTGTCGAGTTTCACGACGCCGATTTTCCATGGCGCTATACCCTTGATGCCGACGAAGGTCAGGGGCGCAAGGATCCCTGGCTGACGCTGATCGTCCTCAAGGCCGACGAGTTCGAGTTGCGCGAGGCTGGGAACGGGCCGTTGCCCGCTGTTATCGTCAACGATCCTTCAACATCGTTGCCGGATCTGGCTCAATCCTGGGCCCACGCCCACGCTCAGGTCGATCTGCCGACAACCGGGTCACAGGATGTCGACGCGGCGTTGGCGCAAGACGGAAACCTTGTGTTCTCGCGGCTGTTTGCGACCCGCAAGTTGGACGAAAACACCGGCTATTTCATGTTCCTGGTGCCCAGTTGGCTGGCCGGGGTGCAGGCCGGTCTGGGCCGCCGGGTCGAAGCGGGTCTGCGCGATCGCGCCTGGGATGTGGGCTCTGCTGCGCCTGTGGTGCTGCCGATCTATATGCAGTGGCGTTTCTCCACCGATGCGGCCGAGGATGTCGAGTTGCTGATCCGCCGGCTGCGTGCCTTTCGTGCGGACGACCCGACCGAGGCCGGTGCGGCCAAGAAGGCCTCGGCGGCGCGGCCCGGATACTATCTGGACTATTCAAACCCGGGCGCCGAGTTCACGTTGCAGGCGGCAATGCGGCAACCAGGGCAAGCCGAAGAGCCGTTCAACACCGATCCCGCGTTGGCCAATCGCATCACCGCCACCCTGACCGAGGCGATTGCCGGGGAAGAGGTTGACGACGATGCCGAAGATCCGCTGGTCACGTTCCCTGCGCATGGGTTCCGTTATCGCCCCGACACCACCGCCACCTTGGCGCGCGCGCAGCAGAACCACTGGTTCGACCGCATCAACCTGGATCTGAAGTTTCGCCACGCGGCCGGTTTGGGCGCGCGGGTGGTACGCAAGCATCAGGACATCTTTGCGCATATCTGTTGGCTGCAGTTCCGCGAGGTGACCGAGGCGAACGAGAAACTGGCGCGCAGCCAGGCCGCCAAGCGCCTGGTCCAAAGCCTGCGGCGCAGGCGACTGGACAAGATGGACAGCGCAGCAGTTCTGACCCTGACCGAACCGCTGCACGGGATTGCCAAAGCGGATGCACGCAAAACCGTTCAGGCCTCGTTGTCGGCAAAGGGCGTTGCGCTGTCCTATGCCACGCGCAGTTTGCGACGGCAGGCCGCCAAGCGGGGCCGCACTGCTAGTGCCCAGAATGGCGGGGTCGCACCGGTGCCAGTCATCCCAGGCGATCGGCA
>CAYWND010000010.1:0-9638 GCA_964459085.1 uncultured Oceanibium sp.
TGGCCCGGATCCCGCCAACCGGCCAGTTCGGATCGCTGAACGTCTCGAACGCTGCGGCCGTGGCACTTTATGCCGCGACCCGGCATTGAGGCGCCAGCTGAGCACGCCTATATCCCGCCCATGAGAGACCTCAACAAGATCGCGACCTGTTGCTATTGCGGCTCTAGAACCGTGTTGACCCTGTCGGGTAAAGTGCAGCACGAATTGGCCTGCGCGTCCTGCGGGGCAAAGCTGCACAACATGAAACCGCTGAAAGTGGCGACACAGCACGGGAAAAAGCCCAAACTGTCCCCGAAACCGGCGTATTCCCGCCCCTCGCCCAAACCCAAGCCAAAAAAGAAATCCAAGCGGAAGGACCGCTTTGGCGATCTGTTCGAAGATCTCTTTGACGTGATCGAGGACATTTTCGACTGACCTGAGTGCTCGGGGCGGGTATACTGTAGCCCGAGCAGTCAAGGAGGTCGCCAAATGACCCCGATCAACCGCCGAAGCCTACTTGGCCTGGCATTGTCTTTTCCCGCCCTGCCCGCGCTGGCGTTTCGCGAACCCGTTTTCCTGGATGGCCAGGGGGTCGCTATACGCGGATATGACCCGGTGGCTTATCTCGAGACCGAGGATGCGCTTCGCGGCAGCATGGACCACGAGCTTGAGACCGACGACGCCATTTGGCGATTTTCGTCCGCCGAGCATCTGAAGATGTTCCGCAAGTCGCCAGCCAAGTATACGCCCCAATTCGGCGGCTACTGCGCCGAGGCGATGGCGCGCGGGTACAAGCGGCGAAGCGATCCGACCCTTTGGGTGATGGTGGATCGCAAGATTTACCTGCACTATTCGATCCCGGATCAGAACCGCTGGGCTGACGATATCCGTGGCAATATTCGGCTGGCGCAGGACAATTGGAAGCGGATTCGCGATCTCTGACAGAACTTGTCGGGAAATTTTGTCACAGTCCGGTGACCCCCCCTTGCCGTACGCTGATCATGGCCTAGATGCGGTATGTCGGGTGAGAGATGGTAACGACTTTCCCGACCTTTTTGTCCCTCGTTCCATACCTTGCGCCCGGGCCTAGCTCCCGGGCGCTTTTTTGTTTGCGCACCCTGTTTCTGTAACGGCGCTGTTGTCTTCGTGCCTCGACCCGCCTACGGTCCCGCGCGGCAACATTAAGGAAAGACAGGTCATGTCCGACGCACCCACCTATGGTTTCGACACCCTTCAGATCCACGCCGGCGCCCGGCCCGATCCGGCAACTGGCGCCCGCCAGACGCCGATTTACCAGACCACGGCCTATGTTTTCCGCGATGCCGATCACGCAGCGGCGCTCTTCAATTTGCAAGAGGTTGGCTATATCTACTCGCGCCTGACCAATCCCACGGTTGCGGTCCTTCAGGAACGGGTCGCGACCCTCGAAGGCGGCGTCGGCGCGGTGGCCTGCTCGTCGGGACACGCGGCGCAGATCATGGCCCTGTTCCCGCTTATGCGGCCGGGCGATAACATCATCGCGTCCACACGGCTCTATGGCGGGACGGTGACCCAGTTCAGCCAGACCATCCACCGGTTCGGCTGGTCGGCGACGTTCGTCGATTTCGACGACCCCGCAGCGATCGAGGCCGCGGCGGACGCGAACACCAAGGCAATCTTCTGCGAATCCATCGCCAACCCCGGCGGATACGTGACCGATCTCAAGGCCGCTGCTGCCGTCGCCGACAAGCTTTCGGTGCCGTTGATCGTCGACAACACCTCGGCCACGCCCTATCTGTGCCGCCCCATCGAGCACGGGGCCACGCTGGTCGTCCACTCGACCACAAAATACCTGACCGGCAACGGCACGGTGACCGGTGGTGTGATCGTGGATTCGGGCAACTTCGACTGGACCAAGGCGGGCAAACACCCGTCGATGATCGACCCCGAGCCCGCGTATCATGGCCTGAAGTTCCATGAAACCTTCGGCCCCATGGCCTTTACTTTCCATGGCATCGCCATAGGGCTGAGGGACCTGGGCATGACGATGAACCCCCAGGCCGCGTTCCAGACCTTGCTGGGGATAGAGACGCTCAGCCTGCGGATGGAACGTCATGTCGAGAACGCGGTCAAAGTCGCAACCTGGCTGGAGAATGATCCGCGGGTGGACTACGTGACCTACGCCGGCTTGCCCTCGTCGCCCTATGCCGATCGGGTGAAGGCGCACTATCCAAAGGGCGCCGGGGCGCTGTTCACCTTCGCCGTCAAGGGCGGGTACGAGGCTTGCGTCAAGCTGGTCGATGCGGTCGAGATCTTCAGCCATGTGGCGAACCTGGGCGACGCCCGGTCGCTGATCATCCATTCGGCCTCGACAACGCACCGCCAATTGACGCCCGAACAGCAGGATGCCGCAGGTGCCAGCCCGAATGTCGTGCGTCTTTCCATCGGGATCGAGGATGCCGACGATCTGATCGCTGATCTCGATCAGGCTCTGGCCGCGGCCACCGCCTGATACCGGCAAGATCTTCAGCGTAGCCACTGCCGTCCGGACCCCAGCACTACGTGCTGCCCGGGCGGCCGATCGCCCCGCTCGATATTCACTCGATCTCGAATTCCAGCGTCACGGTCGCGCTCAAGGTCAATTCACCGGCCGCCACCGGCATCGACGCTGCGGCCATTTCCGCCCGAGCGAACGGCTGCGGGATCGGGCCGCCACCCCCTGCCCCCTCGCGGATTGTCCTGATATTGCCCAGCGTCACCCCTGCGGCTTCGGCCATAAGTGCTGCCTTGCGCATGGCGTCCCCGACAGCCTGCGTGCGGGCAGCGTCCAACAGTGGTTCGGGCGCCGCGATGCCAAAGCTGATCCCGCCCAAACGGTTCGCTCCTTCGCCGGTCAGCACATCCATGACAGCACCGACCGCGTCCAGGTCGCGCACTCTCACCCGCAAATCGGCCGAGGCGACGAACCCCAGGATCTGCGGCGGCGCATCCCCTGTCCGCCGGTCCGCATAGCGCGGCCGCAGTGACAGGTGCGAAGTCTGGATATCGCTGGTCGCAACGCCCGCCGCCTCCAGTGCCGGGATCAGGGCGGCCATCACCTCGGACGAACTGGCCAGGGCACCCCCCGCGGTCCGGTCTGCACTCTCCACACCAACGCTAATGTCGGCCTGATCGGGGGCCGCCGAAACCTCACCTCGCCCTGTAACAGTCAGAAGCCTATCCTGGCCCAGGGCGGGCATCACCGACGCCACGCACAGACAACAGGCTGCAATCAGGTCAATTGTTTTCATTTCGTGCTCCTGAATCCCCAGCAAAACATTCATAATCCTGAAACGGGGGCCCGACCCCTCTGCCGGTTTCGGGATGGATGTTTCCCCAGTAGACAGATATACTAGCTAGACCAGAGAATGTGACTTCGGACAAGATCACTACCCTAGCTGGTGGGCAACGGGCGAATGAAATGACCCAACTCAGTTCGGCAACCACCAGACCGTCGGGGGCCGGTCCGGACCATGCGCTGGACCTGTCGCAGGACGGGGTGACGTTGTTTGAACGGCAGGCGGGGCATGCCTGGGTCGAGATCAGCCACGTCTCGCTGACCATCGGCACACTCGGCGACGCGCTCGAGCGCTTGGCCGGGCTGGCTCGTGGCGCCAGTGGCAAGGCCGAGGTTCGGGTCTGGTTGCCCCCAGACCAGATATTCTTGCACCAATTGGCAACGGGCGACAATCCGCTGACGCCGCAGGCGATTGGCAACCATCAACGGCGGATCAGGGCCGGGCTGGATCAGGACCATGTGTTCGAGACGCCCCCGGATGGCCGCGACGCTGCGGTTCTTGCGTCGGTGCCCTTGTCGGTAATCCGGGAAAGCCAGGAATTCCTGGAAAAGCGGGGGTTCCAGATTACCGCTTTCTCTTTGCGTGAACGGCCAGGCCACCTGACCCACACCCCCGTTTTTGCACCACCCGCTCGGGCCGCGACCCCAGCCGACAGGACAACACCCCTGGCAACCGGTCGACTGCCTGCTGTGGCTGCGCTGGTGGTTCTGGCGGTAATCTCGGGTGTGGGATTGTTTCGCTACCTCGACACCCAAGCACCCAAGCTGGACCCTGTGACCGACGTTCAGCAGATTGTGCTCGCCCCAGACCGCACGGCAGCGCTGGATCGCCCGTTCTCTCAAAACAATGCAGTCGACGACCTTCTCCGGCGCGAGGCCCGCCCCAGACCGGTCACTGCGACGACGCCGGACACGACGTTCCGCCCCCCTGCGTTGTCGCCGCGTTCGCCTGTCAGCGTCCGCGTTACAGAGGCCCCTATTCCAGCGTTTCAGGAACAGCCGGGGCCCCTTCCGGCTGCTTTGACATCGTCGTTGTTGCGCAACAGCCAACCGGCGCGACTGCCATGGGTGCGCACGCCCCGGGATGGCGAGATCTTTACTGCCTCGGTCCTGACCCGCGCGCCACAGGGCAGTACGACCCTGTCACCGGTCAGCGATCAGATCGCGCTCTGGCCCTCGCCCGAAGCGCCGGGCGTGGTACTGGCCCGTCCTCTGGATATTGCCAGTGTTGACAGGTTCGAACTGGCCTGGGCCCCGCCACCACCGGCAAAACCGATGCCCGAGGCACCACCGTCCCCGGACACGGCGACCGAGGGGCAGGATGTCCTGACCCGCACGCTGGCCACCGCAACCACACCCGTGGTGACGGTGGTGGACGGGCGCCCGCCGATATTGCCGATCCTGCGGCCGGCCACGCTGGCCGTGTCGGACGCCCCCGCGCAGCGGCAAGATGCGGTCCCGCGCGTTCGCGTCATCAGCGCGTTGCCCGAGGTCCTGCCGAACCTGCGCCCGCCCACCAATCTGCCGCTCGCAGACGCGCCGGCCGGGGCCGCATGGTCGGCGATCGCTACCACCCGCATCGAGGCCATCGTAGTCCCACAACAGACGCCCGACAGCATCGATATTTCGATCCCCGCCAATATTGTCGAGGTGCGTGCACCGCCGCCCGATGATGCACAGCTTCAGCGGTTTGTTGCGCTCAGCGATCCGCCGCAAGCGATCCCGTTCATCCCCGGCGCAATCCCTGTGACCGTTGTCGCGGCCCTGCCGTCCGTCGTGCCAACCCTGCGACCCCAGTCAGCGGTGCAAGAGGAGGCACCAGAAGTCACCGTCCCGGACGAAGAGGCCGAGACGTTTGTCAGCCGAGGTCAGACCGACCCCCGTGTCGTGATCATCGCGGCCCTTCCCTCGGTGGTGCCATCGCTTCGCCCGCGCAGTGCTGAACGCACACCTTTGCCAGAGGTTCTGGATGCGCCCAATCCCTCTGAGGCCGCGATCGCTGCACTGGTTCTGAAAGCCCAGGAAGAGGCACTGGCCCCGTCCGAGCGGGCCATCCGGTCCCAGGACCGCCCGACACAGCGCCCGATCGAGATCGAGCAGGCCGAGCTTGCGCGCCTCGCCGCGCTCGCGCCCTCGGATCTGGCGCTGGGCAGTTCTCTGCGCCCGACAATGCGCCCGGCCAGCCGCATCGTTCGTGATGCGCCCAGCCGCCCCTCGGCGGAACAGCCCGTCGAGCGCGCCCGGCCGATCCCGCAACTGCCGACAAGTGCGTCGGTCGCGCGGGCGGCGACGATCGACAACGCGCTTCCACTGAGAAAGCTTACGCTGATCGGGGTCTACGGCCCTGCCAACAAACGACATGCGCTGCTGCGGTTGCCCAATGGCCGCTTTGTGAAGGTTTCGCCCGGCGATCGGGTGGACGGCTATGACGTCGCGGCGATCAGTCGGGACGCGATCCGCATCCGGCGGCGGGGCCGGGACACGGTGCTGGTCATCCCCGAATAGAGCGGACCGACCTCAGGCCGGGGCGCGCCGCGCACGCCAGGCAGCCCAGTCTTCGGGCGTGTCCAGATCGGTAACCGCCGCCTGACCGGCCAACGGCACATCGACCACAAAGTCTGACCATTGGGTCAGCATGGCCCGCGCGCCAGCATCCCCGGACAGATCCCCAAGGTTCTCGAAAAACCGCCGTCCGAACAGCACCGGGTGCCCCGGTCGCCCGTCCTGGGACACCCCACGGCAAATCTCGTGTCCCGCAGCCACATCAAAGGCCGCGATCAATCGATCCAGATCATTGGCCGTTATCTCGGGCATATCGCCCAACATCACAATCGCACCCTGCGCGCCGCTGTCGACATGGGCCAGCCCGGCCTTCAGGCTTTCGGCCATGCCCAGATGCGCCAGCGGCGCCTCGACCAGATCGACATCCAGCCCCTGCATTGCCGCGCGGCGCAACTCTGCATCAGGGGGCAGTATGACCCGCACGGCGCTCGCGCCCGAGGCCATGGCAGACCGCGCACACCGCCGCAATAGCGGCTCGCCATCAATATCTTCCAGCAACTTGTCGCGTCCAGCCATCCGCCGAGAAGCGCCTGCGGCCAGCAGCAAAACCTCGAAGACCGGCGACCTCGTTGGGGCCTCGGCAATCGCACGCGGCTGCGGACGGACCGGGATCTCTTTCAGCAGCCCGCCAACGCCCATCGCCGCGATGTCATCGCTGCCAACAGGGATCCCGCAGACGATCCGTTCAAGCACCCAATCGGCGCCATTCAACGCGGGCGACCGGGCGCAGCCCGGCAGGCCAATCACATGACGCCCCCCGATCTGACCCAGAAACAGCAGATTCCCCGGATCGACCGGCATCCCGAAGCGCAGCAACGCGCCACCAGCGGCAACCACCGCCGCCGGGCACGTATCCAGCGGATCGGACGTCGCGGATGCCCCCAGGACAAGAACCAGCGACTCGCAGGTCGCCGCCAGCGCATCGGCCACCGCACCAGTGTCATGCGGCACGGTTTGGACGCGGTCCAGCCGCACACCCAGTGCGGCCAAGCGCTCTTCGACCACGCGCTGCCCCTTGGCCAGCGCTTTGTCCGTCAGCGCCTCGGTCTTGGTCAGGATCAGATCGGCGGACAGAATCCGGGGGGTGGCCAGTTGAAACGGACTCTGGTCCAGCACGGCTTCGGCCGCCGCGACATGCGCGCCCGACACACCGTAGGGGATGATCTTGACCGTTCCGATCATCATGCCTTTGGCCACACGGGTATAGTCCGGCAGGGTCGCCAGCGTGATGGCTGGATCGATCCGGTTGAGCAGATCAACCAGCGCCGCATCGACACGCAACACGCCGGAGGCGCCGGCCACGATGTTCGCCCGGCCTGAAAACGGCGCTGCGATCTGCAGGCCGCTTGCGGCCATTCGATCGGCAATCCGGGCGGCGGCGGCGTCTTCGCCCACATCATCCGGCTCGATCACCGCAACTGTAACCGTGTCGATGCCAGCCTCGGTCAGCATATCCAGATGGCTGTCGTCCAGCACCGTTCCCTTGCGAAGGCGACGCCCCCCGACCTGAACGGAGTGAGCCAGGATCGTCCCACCAGCCTCGCCAACCGGCCGGGGACCGAAAATCATGCCGCCGCCTCGGCGTCTGTCGCTGGGCGACGCAGTCGGCCGGTAACCTCGGCCATGACAGAGATCGCAATCTCGGCCGGGGACTTGGCGCCGATATCCAGCCCGACGGGGGCGTGGATACGGGCGATCTGCGCCTCCGAGAACCCGGCCTCAAGCAGGCGCGCGCGCCGTTTTGCGTGGGTCTTGGTCGATCCCAGGCAGCCCAGATAGAACACGTCTGATCCAAGTGCGGCACGGATCGCCGGATCATCCAGCTTGGGGTCGTGCGTCAGGGTGACCACGGCAGTCCTTGTATCCAGCCCAAGGTCCGCAAGCGCCTCGTCCGGCCACGCCTTGACGATGGTCTCGCCCGGAAAACGATGATCGGCGGCAAAAGCGTCCCTTGGGTCGACCAGCACGGCGTCATAGCCCGCCAACCGGGCCATCGGCAGCAGGGCTTGCGCGATATGCACCGCGCCCACGACAATCATCTTTAGCGGAGGATTGTGCAGGCCCAGGAACCAATCGCCCTCGAATCCCGACTTGTCCGAGGCCAGTCTTGGCGTGGCCACTGTCCACAGCGGATCACCCGGCCCGGTCACCAGTTTACGCTCCCAGGTGTCGGGTCGGACCGCATAGACCGCTGGGCGGCGTTCGGCCCGCGCCGCCACCAGTTGAGAGATCATGTCCACGTCCGGCCCCTGCCCGACCCCGATCGGTTCGACCATGATGCGGATCGTGCCGCCACAGGCCAGCCCGACGGCAAAGGCTTCGTCATTGCTGACACCGTATTCCAGCACCCTGCAGGCGCCGTCGTCGAAAGCATCTATCGCCTCGGCCACGACCGCGCCTTCGACACAGCCACCCGACACCGATCCTGCCATCTCGGCCTGGTCGGTGATGGCGAGCAGCGAACCGACGGGCCGTGGGGCCGATCCCCAGGTTTCGACGACGCTGGCCAGTGCGACCTGCTTGCCTTCCTGGATCCAGGAAAGCGCCTGTTCAGGTATCTGATCGTAGGTTCCCGTCATCCATCCCCCCTTTGTCCACCTGGGCCACTGCCGCCTGATAGCAGTTGTTGCTGGCTGATCTAACATGGATATAGGAAACGCCGTCTACTGCCAAAAGGGCAGAACAGGCCGCAACCAATTCAGACCGGGCCACCACCCGTCCAGTCCCATAGACGATCCGATCGTCGGGGCCATAGCCGCGCACCAGGTAGGATGCGCTGGTTTGCAGCACCGGGGGTATGCCTGTACCTGACCACTGTTCGCAGCGATCCGCACACAGAAAGATCGGCCCGGTCTCGGCATATGGTTGGGCCGCCGGGAATGGCCGCGCCGCCAGGACCAGCATAGGGGCGCCCTTTGGAACATCCTGTAGACAATGACGGCAGGGGGTCCCTATGCCGTCCGAGACATGTCGCTCGGCGGGCTGGCCATTGGCGTCGGGCGCGCCGTTGCGGACACTGTCCACCCAATCGGTGGGCAAGGCACGAAATTCGAGTGTCATGGGCTTTCTCCTGTCCAACGTGACGGACAAGCCCTAGCCAGGATGCACAGGATCGGCGACCCGATCCTTGCGTTTAACCTTCGGCCATCATACGCATTAACCGATCCCGGTCACCGGTATCATCCGAACGGCTGAGTGCCAGGGCCAGGCTTTCAAGCGAGGCAACGCTGTGTCCGGCCCGAAAGCTGTCCACACGCGGCAGCAGCACCCGGACCCCGCGCGCCTTGGGTGCAAATCCGTCCCAGCGCAGCAGGGGGTTGATCCAGATCAGATTGCGGGCCGACAACCGCAGCCGATCGGCCTCGGCCGCCAGCAGATCGGGATCGTCCCGGTCCAGGCCGTCAGTGATCAACAGCACCACCGCACCCTGTCCCAGAACCCGCCGGGACCAGTCGCGATTAAACTCGTGCAGGCAGGCACCAATCCGCGTGCCGCCCTCCCAATCGCTGGCCTCGGCCCCACAGGCGGCTAGCGCTGCATCCACATCCTTCTGGCGCAACGCGCGCGTGACATTGGTCAGGCGCGTGCCAAAGGTAAAAGCATGGACCTGCGCCCAGCCCGCGCCTTTGGCCGCCGCGGCCGCATGCAGAAAATGCAGCAGCATCCTGCTGTAGGAGGACATGGATCCCGATATGTCGCACAGGGCGACCAGGTTCGGGTAGCGCACACGCCGTGTCTTGCGCGCCAGATCGCGTATCTCTCCGCCCGCCCGCAGACTGGC
>CAYWND010000010.1:9738-17791 GCA_964459085.1 uncultured Oceanibium sp.
TCGGCCGCCTGCGCCTTGGGGGTCTCGTTCACGCCGCGCACAAGGGGTGTCAGCATCTGCATCATATGTTCCAGATACCGGGGATCGCGCCAATACAGGCGGAATACCTGGGCAAAGACCGCCCTCTGGTCCGGTTTCGACACGAAACACGCCTCTAGCGTGTGATAGAAATCCCGTTTTTCGGTGAACCCCGCAGCCTCGACCGCACGAACCGCGTCCACAACCCGCCCGGGGCCCACCGGGATGCCTGCACGGCGCAGTGCACGGGCGAAATGCGTGATGTTCTCGCTTAGGTGCCCGTCCTTGGGAATCGGCAACTCGGACAGCGTCACCATATCCGCATCGCCCATTTTGAACCCAGGCCGCAGCAGCCGCGACCCATGTCAAAGGCGCACCTGTTGGAAGGCACGGTAAACCAGATGAAATGCTCGCCAGTCATAGTCCTGATCGTCCTAGGCCTCCTTGGACTGGTTCGTGTCGCAGGCCACTTTGCCGAGATCGTCAAAGCAGACCACGCGATCGTCGCGGTATCGTCCAAACCCATGCGCGACAAGCCGTTTACGATGTGATCCCGTCCCTCAAACAGGCCCCAGTTCGGCCCGCGCCTCGTCCAAGAGGCGCTTGGCCTCGGATCCCTGCAACTTCTGGATATCGTCCTGGTACTTCAGGATCGCCCCCAGCGTGTCCGAGATCACCTCGGGGCTGAGCTCGATCGCGTCCAGGGCCAGCAGGCATTTGGCCCAGTCGATGGTCTCGGCCACGCCCGGTTTCTTGAACAAATCCTCGCTGCGCAACTTCTGGACAAACGCCACCACCTCTCGGCTGAGCGTTTCCTGCGCCTCGGGACACCGACTGTTCAGAATCTCCATCTCGCGGTCGAAACTAGGATAATCGACCCAGTGATAAAGGCATCTGCGTTTCAGCGCGTCATGCACCTCGCGCGTGCGGTTCGAGGTCAGAACCACAATCGGCGGCTCGGCCGCCTTGACGGTGCCCAGTTCCGGGATCGTGACCTGAAAGTCGCTCAGCGCCTCCAGCAGAAATGCCTCGAACGGCTCGTCCGTGCGATCCAGTTCATCTATCAGCAGCACCGGTGCACCACCATCCTGCGGACTCATCGCTTCCAGCAAGGGCCGTCGGATCAGAAAGCGGTCCGAGAACAACTCGTCCGTCAGCGCCTCGCGGTCGGTTCCTTCGACCGCCTCTGCGGTGCGAATGGCAACCATCTGCGCGGGAAAATTCCACTCGTAGACCGCCGCCCCCGCGTCAAGGCCCTCGTAGCATTGCAGGCGGATCAGCCGACGCCCTAATGCCGCCGCGATAGACTTGGCAATCTCGGTCTTGCCCACCCCAGCCTCGCCCTCCAGGAACAGCGGGCGACCCAGCTTTAGCGACAAGAACGTCACGGTCGACAAGGCACGGGAACTGACATAGCCGGTGCCGGACAAAAGGGCCTGGGTTTCGTCGATGGTCTGGGGAAGCGCGGTCATGGCTGTCCTTGGTGCAGCGTGGTCATGACACATGAAGGACTATGGACAGGGAAATCAACCCCGAGCGCAAGCAATAGATGACCCCGATCGGGACTGCCCTCTTGCTGCCAGCAGAGGTCGGATCTCCGCAGGCAGTGGCGCAGGTCACGTCAGCACGATGGTCGCAAGCCCAAGGAACGCCAGGAACCCCACGACATCCGTCACGGTCGTGACAAACGTGCCTGAGGCCAGTGCCGGATCCGCACCGACCCGATCCAGTGCCATCGGCACCAGAATGCCCGCAAGCCCAGCAACCAGCATGTTGATGACCATCGCCACGCCGATGACAACCCCCAGCATCGGGGACCCGAACCAGAAACTGCCGACAAACCCGATGATCACCGCAAATGCGCAGCCATTTGCCAAACCCACAAGTGCCTCGCGCCGGACGATGCGGCCTGCATTCGACGTGGTCAGGTCGCGGGTTGCGAGGGCGCGCACGGCCACGGTCAGGGTCTGGGTTGCCGCGTTGCCACCCATCGAGGCCACGATCGGCATCAGGATCGCCAGCGCGACGATCGCGGCGATGGAGTCGTCAAACTGGGCGATCACAAGCGACGCGATGATCGCAGTCGCCAGATTGACGACCAGCCAGGGGAACCGCGCCACGGTGGTTTCCCACACCGTGTCCGACAACTCTTCGTCGCCCAGACCGGCCAGCCGTTTCATGTCCTCTTCTGCCGCGTCCTCAAGCACGTCCATCGCATCATCGATGGTGATCACGCCGACCAGCCGCCCGTCCGCATCCACGACCGGAGCACTGACCATGTGGTACTGGTTGAACGCATAGGCCACATCCTCGTCCTTCTGATCCACCGGGATCAGACGCGGGTCTGTATCGGCAAGGCTCAGCAGCGGCGTCTCGCGCCGATGCGCCATGATCGTACCCAGTGGCACGGTGCCGACGACCTTCATCCCTGCGTCGGCCAGGATCACCTTGTAGAAGGTCTCGGGCAGATCATCATGGGCGCGCATGTGGTCGATCGCCTCGCCCACATTCCAGTGCGGCGGCACGATTACCATCTCGCGGCTCATCAGGCGCCCGGCGGTGTCCTCTTCGTATTGCAACGAAGCCTCGACCGCGACCCGGTCCGCGGCTTCGAGCGCATCCAGGACCTTGGCCTGATCCTCTTCTTCCAGGTCCTCGACCAGATAGACCAGGTCATCGGTTTCCAGATCCTGGACTGCGGTCTCCAGTACTTCCGGCTCCAACTCGTCGATTATGTCGTCGCGAACACCCTCTTCCAGCTCGGACAACACCGATCCGTCGAAATCCCGGCCCCAAAGCGACACAAGGTTCTGACGTTCGGACGGGCTGATCTGTTCCAGAAGGTCGGCAATATCGGCTTCGTGCAGCGGCTCCAGCAATTCGAGCAGCCGCGGCCGGGCCTCGACCTCGACTGCGGCCAAGATCGCATCGACAACGGCGGCGTTCAGGCGATAGGCATCTTCCCGTGCGGCAGCCTCGGGTGGTGTGGATTGGTCCGACATCGGCGCAGTCCCTTCCGGTATCCGGTGGGCTGGCCGATCCCGTCGTCAGCCCCTATACGGATCAAGGTGATAAAGACATAATCCCGCGATGCAACAGACACTTCTGCTGGGCCAGACCCTGAGTTTTCATGCCAATCCGTTCCACGACGGGCCGGAGGCGGCACAGACGCATATCGCCAGGGGCGCCGTGCTGATCCTGGATGGCAGGATCGCGCGCGTGGGCGAGGCGGCCGATCTGCGGCGCGATAACCCTGGGGCCGTGGTTCATGACCATGGATCGGCGCTGATCCTGCCGGGGTTTGTGGATGCGCATGCGCACTATCCCCAGACCGGTATCATCGCCAGTTGGGGGCGGCGGCTGATCGACTGGCTGAACACCTACACCTTCCCTGAAGAGGCGAAATTCGGGGACGCAGAGTACGCGGATCGGATCGCGAACACCTATCTCGACCTGATCCTTGCGAACGGGACGACGACGGCGGCGTGCTATTGCACGATCCACCCGGCCTCAGTTGATGCGATCATGGGCGCGGCTGCGCGGCGGGGCATGGCGCTGGTGGCGGGAAAGGTCATGATGGACCGCAATGCGCCCGAAACGCTGCGCGACACCGCGCAGACGGGCTATGACGACAGCAAGGCCCTGATCTCGAAGTGGCACGGGACCGACCGGCTGGTCTATGCGATCACGCCCCGGTTCGCCCCGACCTCGACCCCCGAACAATTGCAGGCGGCAGGCAGCCTGTGGGCCGAGCATCCCGATTGCCTGATGCAGACCCATCTGAGCGAACAGACCGAGGAGATTGCATGGGTCTCAGATCTGTTTCCCCATGCGCGGGACTACTTGGATGTCTATGAAACGGCCGGATTGACCGGTCCGGGCGCGATCATGGGGCATGCGATTCACCTGGCAGATCGCGAATGGTCGGCCTTGCGCGACACAGGCACAGGCATCGCGCATTGCCCGACCTCGAACACGTTCATCGGATCAGGGCTGTTTGACATGGACCACGCGCAGCAGACTGGCATCTCCACCGGTCTTGCCACAGACACCGGCGGGGGATCGAGTTTCTCGATGCTGCGGACAATGGCCGCGGCCTACGAGGTCGCGCAGCTGAACGGCCGTGCCCTGCACCCGGCAGAATTGCTGTGGCTGGCGACGGCCGGCAGTGCCCAGGTTCTGCGGATGGGTGACCGTATCGGGCGGCTGGCCCCGGGATATGACGCGGATATCGCGGTACTCGATCTGGCATCCACCCCGGCAATCGCCCAGCGTACGGACCGGGCGGAAACCCTGTGGGAGGCCGTCTTTCCCACGATCATGATGGGCGACGACCGGTCCGTCGCGGCGGTCTATGTTGCGGGGACAAGGGCGAAATGAGCAGCGAACAGCGGGTGCGCAAGGCATTCCTGGACCAGGCAAAATGGTGTGACGCGTTAGGGTCGCCCCTGACGGCGCGGATCTGCCGCGTCACTGAACGCAGCCTTGATCCTAGTTCGACCCTTGGCCAGCGTGTTTTTGGCTGGACCGGCGATCCTGACGCGATGGCGGACAGCGTGCCCCTGCGCCTGGCGGGCGGCATCCACGCATTGGTCCGTGCAGGTCACCTGCCCAACCTTACGGCCTACTATGCCCCGCAAGGCAGCCCGCTGGACGCGCGGTTTGATGCAGCGATTGCCGAGGGGCTGAGCAGCGCGCAAGACCCGCTGATGCCATGGCTGGACCGCACCCCGCAAACCAACGAGGTCGCCCGGTCCGGTGCGCTCTATCCCGGTTTGATGCAGATCGCGGCCGAATTCGCCTTGCCGCTGAAGCTTTTCGAGGTCGGCGCCAGCGGCGGGCTGAACCTGCTTGCGGATCATTATGCCTATGATCTTGGCGGTCGGACCGCAGGGACCCCTGGCTCTCCGGTTTCAATTTCCCCGGACTGGACAGGCCCTGCGCCGCAAGGCCCTGACCCCAAGATTACCTGCCGCCGGGGCTGTGATCTGGCGCCAGTCGACCTGCGCAAGGACGAGGACCGGGCGCGGATGATGGCCTACATCTGGCCTGACCAGCCCCAACGCCTCGCCCGCGCGGCCGGGGCTCTGCAGGTATTCGACCGCAACCCTGTGCAACTGGACCAAGGTGATGCGCTGGCTTGGGTCCATCACCAGATCTCCGAACCGGTGCAAGGTGCCGCTTGCGTGCTTATGCATTCCATCGCTTTCCAATACTTCCCGCCGGAAACCCAACAGGGGATCGCCGCGCACATGCGGGCGGTTGGTGCCCGCGCAACGCCCGAGGCCCCGCTGGCCTGGCTGGCCTTCGAACAGCAACCCGGTGACAAAGGACCCGGCCTGACCCTGACAACATGGCCGGGTGGCACACACCTGCTGGCCGAGGGTGACGCCCATGTCAGGCGTCTGGACTGGAAATCCTAAGCCCCCGGGCCGATTTATTTCGTACCAAACATCCTGTCACCGGCATCGCCCAGCCCAGGCAGGATATAGCCAATCTCGTTCAGCCGCTCGTCCAGCGCCGCAGTCACGATCCGCACATCCGGATGCGCGGCTTTCATGCGCGCAACCCCCTCGGGCGCGGCCAGCAAGCACAGAAATCGGATGTCCTTGGCCCCTGCCTTTTTCAGCAGGTCTACTGCCGCAGCCGAGGAATTGCCGGTCGCCAGCATCGGATCAACCGCGATCACCACCCGCTGGTCCAACTCGCTGGGAACCTTGAAGTAGTACTGAACGGGCTTCAGCGTCTCTTCGTCCCGATAGAGCCCGACAAACCCGACCCGCGCCGACGGGATCAACTCAAGAACCCCGTCCAGCAACCCGTTCCCAGCGCGCAGGATCGACACCAACGCCAGTTTCTTGCCCTTCAACTCGGGCGCTTCCATCTCTTTCAATGGGGTTTCGATCGTTGTCGTCCCAAGCTCCAGATCGCGGGTCACCTCGTAGGCCAGCAGATGGCTGATCTCGCGCAGAAGCTGGCGGAACCCGTTGGACGGCGTGCCCTTCTTGCGCATCAGGGTCAGTTTGTGTTGAACCAGCGGATGATCGACGATGGTCAGGTGTTCTGACATTGGCTCCCCCTTCTAAATCAAAGTCTGTCTTTGATGCGCGCGCGCGTCGCGTCATCGCAGAATGCGGCGTCGATTGCCACCAGGTTCAGCGCGCGGAACCGGTCGGCGTCCCAGCCGAAGGTCTGGGACAGCATGTCATACTCGCGGCGCATGTCGGTATGGAAATAGGGCGGATCGTCGGTCGAGACGGTGACTTTCACGCCAGCCCGATGCAGGGCGTCGATCGGGTGCGCCGACCAGCCGTCGAACACCGACAATGCCACGTTAGACCCCGGATTGACCTCCAGCACGATCCCCTCGTCCGCCAGGCGCGCCACAAGGTCCGGATCCTCGATCGCGCGCACCCCGTGGCCGATCCGGCTGGGCGCTAGTTGATCTAGCGTGTCCTGCACGCTGTCCGGTCCCACCAATTCGCCCGCGTGCGAGGTGATGCCCAACCCCGCCTCGCGCGCGATGTCAAATGCGCGCCGAAAGTCCCCGGCCGATAGGTGGCGTTCTTCCCCGCCCATGCCCCAGCCGGTCAGCATCGGCCCCATCTCGTCAACCGTCAGCCGCGCGGCAACCTCGGCGCGGTCCGGGCCCAAGTTGCGGATGCAGGTCGAAATGAACCGTGCCTCGATCCCGTGGCGCAGTCGAGCCGCCTCGGCTCCGTCAAAGATCGCCGCCAGGTACTCGCGCCAGGCAACCGGATCGCCACCGCCGCAGATATCGGAGGCGATGAAGATCTCCGTATAGATCACCCCGTCCGCGGCGGACTTCTCAAGCACCGCCTCGGTCAGCCGCCGAAACGCCTCGGGCCCGTCCAGAACCGAGCACGCCTTGTGATAGGTTACCAGAAACGACGCGAAATCCTGCCAGGCATAGTCCCCCTGGGGATCGAAAACACCGTCCAGCGCCACGCCCTTTTCCACCGCGAGCCTTCGGACAAAGTCAGGCGGCGCCGCCCCTTCGAGATGCAGGTGCAATTCGACCTTTGGCAGGTCCGCGACAGTGCTCATAGGATACTCCGTCCATGTTTTCCGGGCGCAAGGCCCAGATGCGCCGCCGCGCTCTCCCCGACATCCGCGAAACCGATCAGGCCTACGGGCCCGGGCTCGACATCTCCTGCGATCAGCATGGGAACCCGCTCGCGCGTGTGATCGGTGCCGGGCCAGGTCGGGTCATTGCCGTGATCTGCGGTGAATATGATGATGTCCCCGGGCTGCAGAGCGTCCAGCAACTCGGGCACCCGCCGGTCAAAGGCCTCCAGCGCCCGGGCATATCCCGCCACATCCCGCCGGTGCCCGTAGAGCGTGTCGAAATCCACATAGTTGGCAAAGATCAGATCCCCATCGCGGGCCTCGGCCATCGCCTCTAGCGTGCGATCCATCAGCGCCTGATCGTTGGGCGCCTTCAGGACCCTGCTGATGCCATGCCCGGCAAAGATATCGCCCAGCTTTCCCACCGCGTGAACCTGCCCGCCCGCGGCCACAACCCGGTCGCACAATGTCGGCGCGGGTGGGGCCACGGCAAAGTCCCGACGGTTTGCAGTCCGCTTAAAATCTGCAGTCGTCGCACCGACAAAGGGCCGCGCGATCACCCGGCCGACCCGCATCGGGTGAACCAGATCCGCCGCTGCAGCACAAACCTCGTAGAGCCGGTCCAGACCGAAGGCTTTCTCATGGGCTGCGATCTGAAACACGCTGTCGGCCGAGGTATAGCAGATCGGCTTGCCAGTGCGCATGTGATCCTCGCCCAATTCCCGGATGATCGGCACCCCGCTGGCATGCCGGTTCCCCAGAATGCCAGGCAGGTCGCATCTCTCGATCAGCGCATTGGTCAGATCCTTTGGGAACGCGGGCTGGGTGTCGGGAAAGTAGTGCCAGTCGAAGGGCACTGGAACGCCCGCCAGTTCCCAGTGCCCCGAAGGCGTGTCCTTGCCGTTCGAGACTTCGGTCGCAGCCCCCCAGCGGCCCCGTGGGGTGG
>CAYWND010000011.1:0-17647 GCA_964459085.1 uncultured Oceanibium sp.
CTCCCAGACCGCTGAGGCCGCGAAACGTCTCGGCCTGCGCACCATGGGCAACGCCCAGCCGCACCATTTCGGCATAGCCCCGGGTCATCAGCGCGGCGCGTGCGCTCTCGCCCAAACCTGCACCTGCCGCGATGCCGCAGGCAATCGCTATCACGTTCTTCAGCGCCCCGCCCATCTGGACGCCGATCACATCCGCGCTGGAATATAGGCGCAACGTCGGGGTCGACAGCCGTTCCTGCAGTTGTGCGCGCAGGGCGGGATCGGTCGCCGCAAGGGTCATCGCGGTTGGCAGCCCCCGCGCAATTTCGGCTGCAAATCCCGGCCCCGACAGAACCGCCACCCGCGCGGGCGGCAGATGCCGCGCCGCTACATCGGTCTGGACGGACTGGCTGTCCCGCTCGATGCCCTTCGCGGCCAGAATGACCGGCAGGCCGGCCAGGGCCTCCAGATGTTCCCTCAGACACGCGTCCGTTTCCTGCGCGGGCACCGCCAGGATCACCACCGATCCTGGTGCCAGTTCGTCCGTCGAGGATCGCGGCTGCAGGCTTGGCGGAAACGGGACGTCCGGGAACAGCGCAGAACGCTGGGCGTGGCGCATCAATGCCATCCGATCCGCATCCCGTCCGATCAGCTGTACGGGCCGCCCCGTGCGCGAGATCACCAGCGCCAGCGCGGTCCCGAACGCCCCCGCGCCTATGACCGCCACCGGCTTCACGCCTTGGCGCCCTTCTTGCCCGACCCCAACATCGGCTGCGCGCTGGTGTCCAGCGGCCAACGTGGCCGGGCCGACAGGTCCATGCTGGAAACCTGCCCCGCCGCATGCGCCTCGATCCCCGCCCAGGCGATCATCGCCGCGTTGTCCGTGCACAGCGCAAGCGGCGGTATCGACAGGCCAAAACCACTGTCGGTGGCCGTTTCGCGCAACCGCTCGCCGATCTCGGCATTCGCGGCCACTCCGCCCGCGATGGCCAGCATCGGGTCGGTGTCGGGAAACATCTGGGAAAACCGTGCCATTGCTCGCCGGGACTTCTCGGCCAGGACATCGGCCACGGCGGACTGAAACGATGCGGACAGGTCATCCACATCCGCCCTCGTCAACCCGCCCTGAGTACGCACCAACCCGTCCCGCGCTCGCCGCAGCGCGGTCTTCAGTCCCGAGAACGACATATCGCAATCGGGCCGATCCAGCAGCGGCCGGGGGAAATCGAAACGCTGCGCATCGCCCAAACGGGCTCGGTTCTCGATCTCCGGCCCCCCGGGATAGCCCAGCCCCAGCAACTTGGCCGATTTGTCAAACGCCTCTCCGGGCGCATCATCGATCGTACCGCCCAGCCGCTGGAACTGATCCGATGCCTCGACCACCAGGAACTGGCAGTGCCCGCCAGACACCAGCAGCAGCAGATAGGGATAGGGCAGATTGTCGTGCAGCCGGGGTGTCAGGGCATGTCCGGCCAGATGATTGACCCCGATCAGCGGTTTGCCCGCGCCCACTGCGACGCCCTTGGCAAACATAACCCCGGCCACCACCCCGCCGATCAGACCGGGGCCGGCTGTGACCGCAACCAGGTCAATATCGCCCAGATCCATCCCGGCCTTGTCCAGCGCGGCGCGCGCGCACAGGTCCAGACGCTCGGCATGGGCGCGGGCCGCGATTTCGGGAACCACACCGCCATAGGCGGCATGCAGGGTATCCTGCCCGTAGATCACGGATGCGTGGATGCTGCGGTCCGATCCCACCACCGCCGCCGCCGTCTCGTCGCAACTGCTTTCAATCCCCAGACAGATCATATGCGCTCACGGGTTCATGCCCACCCAGTCCGGCGCCGGAATTGCGCCCAGGCGTGTCGGCAGGTAACACCGGACCCATGCCACTGCAACATGAACCCGTTGTGCTGATCACCCGCCCGCAACCGGACGCCGAGCGGTTTGCGGGCGTATTGGCCCAGCAATTGCCGGGTGTTCAGACCCGGATCGCGCCGGTTGTGGCGATCCGGCAGATCGATCCCGGGCTGGACTTCTCGGTCCCCGACAGCTTCATATTCACCTCGGCCAACGCCGTCGCATCCGTCCTGCGCCATCACCCTGCAACGGGCCGCCCGGCCTATTGCGTCGGTGCGCGCACCACCGCCGTCGCGACCCAGGCCGGGTTTGCCGCGATCTGCATGGGCGAGGATACGAATGCCTTCCTCGTCGCCGCCGGGAAAACCGACTGGCGCGGCCACTCTCCGCTCTATGTGCACGGCCGCCAGGTCACGACCGACCTCGTCGCAGCGCTCGCGGACCTCGGCGTCTCGGCGACCGAGGTTACCGCCTACGAACAGGTCGCGCAGGCCCTTCCCGCCGACGTTCTGGACGCCCTTTCGACAGGCACGATCGACGTGGTCACGGTGTTCTCGGCCAATGCCGCGCGGCACCTGGGCGCCGCCTTGCAAGGCAGGCCCATCGACCCGAAAATCGCCTTTGCCTGCATCAGCCAAAGGGTCGCTGACACGTTGCAGGAAACAGGGGTTGCGACCCCGCGATTTGCCGCGCGTCCCGACACCTCGGGAATGGTCGCCCTGATTTCCGAAATTTGTTCACGTTGAATCGTCCGATTCCCCAGTGCGCGGGTTGTTCCGCTATGGCCATGGCTCTAAAATCGTTCGGGTTGGGGGATTCTGCGCATCCGGTGAATTGATTTGCAGAATCGACTATTTGAAAGCGGAAGGTTCATGGCGAAATCGCGAAAGTCAGACGACAATTCCAGCGAAACCAAAGACTTGGATAGCCAGACCACCGACGAGTCCGCTGCAAATCAGGATCTGCCGCAGCCCGATCCCGACCCAAACAGCGCAAGCGAACTGTCAGCCGATTCGGACACATCATCTCCGTCCAGCGAAAGTGACGACCCGGTGGCCGAGGCCGAGGACGTGACAACAGATCCGCAGGACCCGTCTGACGACCAAGATACGCCAGAAATGGCAGACCCATCCGACCCTGAAGGCGACAGGTCAAATGTCGACCGCGACAGTTTGGATGCCGCACTGGGCACTGCGGCCCTGGTCGCATCCGGCGCCGCCCCGGACCCCGTCGAAGAGCCCGAGGCAGAGGTCGATTTGGACGACCATCACCCCGATGATGCGGATCATGAACCCCACGAGCAAGAACACCGGTCGCTCGCGTCGCGCGTTCTGACCTGGCTGGTGCTGCTGCTCGCCGGTGGCGGCCTGGCACTTTGGGGCGCGCCCAGAATCGCTCCGAACCTTCCCGACGGTTTGGGACCGGTCAAGGCCTGGCTCTTGCCGGGCGAGATGCAGTCCCGACAGGCCATCGCGGATCTTGAATCGCGAATTGATGCACGCCTGAACGCGCTGTCGCCGGAACTGGATACCGACGCGGTCGCCGGGGTTGTCGACGCCCGGATCGCCGAAACCGACCGCGACATCGAACAGCGGATTGCCGCACTCGCCGATCAGGTCGCCGGATCCGACAGCGCCGAGATCGAGGCCCGCATCGGCGCAATCGAGACGCGCCTCTCGGGGCTGGCATCGCAACTGGACAGCTTGTCGCTGGAACCGGGGTCCGAGTTGACCGAGGAACAGGCCGCCAGCATCGGCGCCTTTGCCTCGACCGTCGAGGGCCTGCGCGGCGAGATCGGGACGCTGGCCGAAAAGCAGGGCGCCATCTCGCAGCGGATTGACGAGGTCGAGGCCGCCGCCACCCGCCGCCTCCAGGAAGCACAGGCCGAGATCGAAACCGTGACGGTCGAGGCCGACAAGGCCCAGTCCGCCACCATCATCAAGGCAGCGCTGACCAATATCTCGGCCGCGCTGGCCTCGGGTGATCCGTTCGAACAGGCGCTTGCCGATCTGGACGCACAGACCGGCACCCCGGCGCCCGACGTGCTCGCGGGTGCGGCTGCCGCCGGTGTGGCGACACTGGGCGGATTGCGCGGGTCGTTCGGCGACGCCGCCCACAACGCGATCCGGGCTGAAATCCAGTCCGGCGACAATGACGGCATCGGCGGGCGCCTGGCCTCGTTCATCGAGGCGCAGGTCGCCAGTCGGTCGCTCAGCCCCATCGAAGGGGACAGCGCGGACGCGATCCTCAGCCGCGCCGAAGATGCGCTGCGCAAGGACAACCTGGCCTCGGCCGTGGACGAGCTGTCTGCCCTCAGCGACACCGCCCGCGACGCAATGGGGCCGTGGCTGACCCGCGCCGAAGAACGCGTCGCCGCCGTCTCGGCCTTTGCTGGCCTCGAAGCCGCCCTCGCGGCACAGAACTGAACCTGAAGGGGCCGTCATGATCTGGTCACTCGTCAAGATCCTGGTTTTCATCGGCGTTGCGGCCGGCCTGACCTACGGCGCGGGCATCGTGCTGGAAACCCCCGGCGAGGTGCGGCTGGCCTTCGCCGGGCGCGAGCTGAACCTTTCGCCGCTTGGGTTCCTGATCGCGGTACTGGTCATCATGCTGGCGGCGTGGGTGGTGCTGAAAATCGCGGCGTTCATCGTCGCCATCCTGCGGTTTCTGTCCGGGGATCAGACCGCGATCAGCCGGTTTCTGGACCGCAACCGCGAACGCAAGGGCTTTGACGCCCTGTCGCAAAGCATGATCGCACTGGCCGCGGGCGAGGGCCGCATCGCCCAGGCCAAGGCGCAACAGGCTGAAAAGCTGCTGAACCGCCCCGATCTGACCCGCCTGGTGAATGCCCAGGCCGCCGTGGCCAACGGCAATCACGAACGGGCGCTGGGCTATTACAAGGAAATGCTGTCGGACGAGAGCACGCGGTTCGTCGGCATCAAGGGTCTGCTAAAAGAGAAATTGGACCAGGGCGATACCGACACCGCCCTGAAACTGGCCGAAAAGGCGTTTCAGCTCAGGCCCAAGAACACCGGCATCCTGGACACGCTGTTCGATCTGCAATCCTCGCGCGAGGATTGGGCCGGTGCCCGCAAGACGCTGACCGCCAAGGTCCGTGCGCAGGCCCTGCCAAAGGATGTCGGGCGCCGCCGCGACGCGGTCCTCAGCCTGGCTGATGCACGTTCGGCCATGGCCGACAACAACATGCCCAAGGCCCGCGACAGCGCCTATGCCGCCAACCGCCTGGCGCCGATGTTCGTGCCTGCTGCCGCGCTGGCCGCGGAATTGCATGCCGAAGCTGGCGAAGGGCGGCAGGCCGCCCGGATCGTTCGCAAGGCATGGTCCGAGACGCCGCACCCTGAACTGGCCGCCGCCTTTGCCGCGATCGCACCGGACGAGACACCCGAAGAGCGTCTGGCGCGGTTCCAACCGCTGCTAAAGGTCAAGCCAGACGATCCCGAAACCAAGATGGTTGCCGCCGAACTCGCGCTGGCGGCCGAGGATTTCCCGGCAGCCCGCCGCGCGCTGGGCACTCTGGCCGAAACGGACCCGACCGCCCGCAGCCTGGCGCTTATGGCCGCGATCGAAAAGGGCGAGGGCGCACCGGATCACGTCGTGCGCGGTTGGCTGGCCAAGGCGCTCGATGCGCCGCAGGCCCGCGCCTGGACCTGCAATGTCTGCCAGGCGCAAAACAGCCAATGGTCGCCGATCTGCGAAAACTGCGAGTCCTTCGATACGCTCAGCTGGGCTCAGCCCCCGGCGGTCGAGTCCTCCGGTGCGACCGCCGCGATGCTGCCGCTGATCGTGGGTGCGCTGTCCAGCCCCCCGGACGAGACTGCGTCTGCAACACCGGACCAGCCTGCCGCCCCGGTGGACGAGATCGACACCAGCGACGCACCCGCTGCCGATGCGGTCATCAATGGGTCCGGCCAGGACGCCAGCGACCCGCAGGACGCGCCCCCGTCCGCAACCCCATCCGACGAAGCCCAGAACGACCAGCAACAGGCCAAGGCGCTGTAAGCCGCGATTTCCTGTTTGCACAGACCCCCACCTCATTGTAAGAGGCTCCTCGCAATCCTGACGGGTTGCCGCTGGGGCCGTGCGGCCCCGAAAAGAGCGCCGCTGTAGCTCAGATGGTAGAGCACGTCATTCGTAATGATGGGGTCGGGGGTTCGAGTCCCTTCAGCGGCACCACTTTTCCATACAACCAAGTCCAGTTACATCCTGAAACGCCTTGTTAATAAAGGTCCAGGATGGCCACATTGTTGTGTTCTGTCAGCGACGTTCTGTGAAATGCCCCCATCATGCCCCTGACAGACGCAAAGAGTCGAACGCTGAAACCGAAGGACAAGCCATACCAGTTGCGCGACTTCGACGGATAGTATGTGACGGTCACGCCGACCGGTTCGCGGCTTTGGCCTTTGAAGTATCGTTTTGGCGGCAAGGAAAAGCGGCTTTCGTTCGGGGCGTATCCAAGCGTTTCGCTTGTTGACGCAAGAAGGCTGAAGGACGATGCGCGGGCAAGATAGGCGCTAGGTGTCGACCCCGGCGCATTGAAGAAAGAAAAGAAGCGAGCCGAGCGTACGCGCCTTGGAACGATGTTCGCGGCTCAGGCCGAAGCGTTTGTAGAGAAGGCCCTGCAGGAAGGGCGCGCAAAGTCCACGATGGACAGGACCGTGGAATTCCCCCCGGTTTCGAGGACGGTTATACGCTAGACTATTCTGGCGGTCGGCGACAGCCCGATTGCTTGGGCCGCGCCCTTCAAGGCATAGAAGCCGGATCGGGAAACGCCGAGTGCCCGCGCCATCATCTGCACGGGATATTGGGCTTGATTTGCGCTCATGAACCGGAAGACCTCGGCGATGTCGCATCGTTCGTTGCAAACCAAGCGTCGCCCATTGGGCTCGGATCAATGCCATCAATGGACACCCCTTTGAGAGGATATCGCGCTCCTGCTAACCTGGCGGTTCGCCCTGCGAAGACGATGCAGTTCGTCGCGCGCGTCACTCCTCAGGATATCAGCCCGACGACCTCCATCGCGATCCGCCTGTTTGATCCAGGCACAGATCGTCTCGGAACAGGGTTCGAACTCCTGCGCCAGCTCCCTGATGCGTTTCCTGCTCGACGAAGAGCAACAATTTGATCCCGGAAATCCGCCGGGTACGCGTTCCCTGTTCGTGGCACGAGAACATCTTTCCATTGCAGCCAAAAAGTGTCCATCGAACCGGGGGAACTCCAACCCCACAGAATGACTCGGTATCGCAGAAAAGGAACACGGAATACGGGGCAGAGTGTGGACCGTCGCTGCGGTCTGCACCAACTACAGCTACGCGGACAAAACCGGACTATCCGTGGCCGTCGGCACTCAGCGTTCGGCACCGCGCCAGAGTGCGTTCTGCTGATCCTGAATGATGCGATTGGCGAGGCTTTGGAACTGAGAGGCAACAAAGCTCTGCAAACGATGCGCCGCTGGTTTGCTGCCCTGACCGTCCAGAGAGAGGATGCCGAGCGTACGGTCCGGGTGGCCGATTTTCAAAGGCAGTTCAGTCAGTATACGCTGCTTTCTCTGAAGGAAGACCACCGAATACGGCAAGATGGTCAGAGCGTCGGACCCCGTCAGGACGCTTATGACCGAGGCCAACGACCCACCTGAAAAACTGATCTGAAAATCGGTGACACCAATGCTCGAAAGCGCACGACGCAGGTCCTTGTAGAGAGGGCTGTCCACGGGCGGGGCGATCCACGTGTGTCTGGCAATATCCTCGAGCTTCAGTCCGCGCTTGCGGGTGAGCGGGTGGCCCGTTCGACATGCTATGACGTTCAATCCCGGTAGGATTGGCTGGAACTCGAACCCTTCCGGCACCGCTTCGGGACGGAGGGGGCAGACCGCAAAATCCAGCGTCTCGTTCTGAATCCGGGTCATCAAGTCGTCGGAGTAGCCATAGGATTGATCGACTCGCACATTGGGCGTGTTGCGCTGGAACTCTGCCAGCATCGCGGTAATGACCCCGTCCATGAAAATCGGCGTGCCGCCGACACGAACGAGACCTTCGTGTCCGGTCCGGTAACGGGCAACGATGCTGGACGCAGTTGCGTCAGCCTCCCGCACCTTCTTGCCCTGCTCCGCCAACGCGAGGCCCAGATCAGTGGGCTGCAACGGACGTTTGCCCGGATGGAATAGCGGGGCGCCTACTCGGCTTTCCAGCTGCGAGAGCGTGCGCGAAATGCTTGGCTGAGACTTTCCCAGTGCCAGGGCACCTTCGGTCAGGCCGCCCTCTTCCACAATCGCAGCAACGATTTCGAGATGTCGGGGATCCACTTTCATAACATTGCGTTATGAAATGAGACCTCAATTCGATCAAGATCTAAGTTTTGAGATGCTATTCGAAGTTTAACAATTACCGGGATCCTGAATGTCGTTCTTCCAGCCAAACTTCGTCGCAAAAACCGCAACGGTACGCGTTCGCTTCGGTCCCCGGGCTCGCGCACATCTGAGCGAAGAAGTCGAGACTTTGGGTGCAAAGCGCGCGCTGGTTTTGTCGACACCACAACAATCAGCCACAGCGCTGGAGTTCGCAGAATCGATCGGCAGCCTCGCCGCTGGCGTATTCACCCGCGCAGCGATGCACACGCCGGTGGACGTCAGCGAAGACGCTGTGGCGCACGCAAAAAGCGTAGAGGCCGACTGCTTGATTTCAGTTGGCGGTGGATCGACAACCGGGTTGGGTAAAGCCATCGCTTTTCGGACCGACCTGCCTCAAATCGTTGTACCCACGACCTACGCGGGCAGCGAAGCCACACCTATCCTTGGCCAGACTGCAGACGGCAAGAAGACCACGCTGAGTGACACTAGGGTTCAGCCTGAAGTGATCATCTATGATCCCGAGCTGATCGCCACGCTGCCGGTGCCTATGACCGTTACCAGCGCGCTCAACGCCATGGCGCATGCCGCAGAGGCACTCTACGCCAGGGATCGCAATCCACTCTCGACCACGTTGGCGACAGAAGGGATCGAAGCTTTCGTTTCTGCTCTTCCGAAAGTGGTTGCAGCACCTGACAACATAGACGCTCGGGGTGAGACCCTTTATGGCGCATGGCTTTGTGGCACCGTCCTTGGCCAGGTGGGCATGTCGCTGCATCACAAGCTTTGCCACACACTCGGTGGGTCTTTTGATCTGCCCCACGCCGAAACGCACGCGATAATCCTGCCGCATGCTGTTGCGTTCAACGAGTCGGCGGTACCCGAGCTGCTCGCGCCAATGGCGCGTGCTCTGGGCGGGGATACCGCCGGAGGAGCTCTTCATGACTTCGCCGAACGTATGAGCGCCCCGATGGCACTGCGGGATCTTGGTCTGACCGAAGCAGACCTCGATCGCGCAGCTGATATCGCCACCGAGAACCCTTACTGGAACCCCCGGCCCATCGACCGGCCAGGCATCCGAAAGCTTCTCCAAAACGCCTTCGACGGACCCAAACCGTCCAAGTGACCGAAAGCATCTTCTGGGCGGAACGCTATGCTAACCCGACGTAATCTACTGAAATCAAGCGCCGCGACCGGCCTGTCACTCGCAACTGGCGCTCTTGCGGCACCAGCGATTGCACAGGGCGCCAAGATCAGACTTGGCTATGTCAGCCCGCAATCAGGCCCCCTCGCCGCATTCGCTGAAGCGGACCAGTTCATTCTGGACGGATTTGCCGCTACAGAGGCCGGGCAGAATTTCGAAGTCATTGTGAAGGACAGCCAGTCGAACCCCAACCGGGCAGCTGATGTCGCGCGCGAACTCATCATCGACGACGAGATCGATATGATGCTCGTGGCCTCGACCCCGGAGACAACGAACCCGGTCGCCACGACTTGCGAAAACGAGGAGATCCCCGTGATTTCAACCGTTGCGCCTTGGCAGCCATGGTTCATCGGTCAGCAGGGTAATCCGGGCGACCCCGGAAGCTGGGAACCCTTCAATTACGCGTTTCACTTCTTCTGGGGCTTGGAGGATGTGATCGCCGTTTTCACCAATATGTGGGCGCAGCTCGACACGAACAAATCGATCGGTGCACTTTTCCCAAACGACGGCGACGGCAACGCATGGGGCGATCCTGTGGTTGGCTTCCCGCCTGTTCTGGCTGATCAAGGCTACACGCTGACGGATACTGGTCGGTATCAGAACCTAACCGACGACTTCTCGGCCCAGATCAATGCCTTCAAACAGGCCAAGGTCGAGGTCGTGACAGGCGTGGTCATTCCGCCCGACTTTACCACCTTCTGGACGCAGGCCAAGCAGCAGGGCTTCAACCCCAAGGCTGCCTCCATCGGCAAAGCCATCCTGTTCCCGCAGGCCGTGGAAGCACTTGGTGACACCGGCCATAACCTTTCTTCCGAGGTCTGGTGGTCACCGTCGCACCCATTCTCCTCGTCTCTGACAGGGCAAAGCGCGGGTGAAGTCGCCGCAGGTTTCGAAACGGCAACCGGCAAGCAGTGGACCCAGCCGATCGGCTTTGTACACGCGCTCTTTGAAGTCGCAGCAGACGTTATGGGCCGTGTCACGGACACGCGTGATCCCGACGAGGTTGCCGACGCGATCTCTGCGACAAACCTCAACTCGGTCGTCGGACCGCTCTCCTGGGACGGTGCCGGACTGCCCCCGTTTGCACAGCGCAACGTTGCCAAGACGCCGTTGGTCGGTGGCCAGTGGCGACTGAAAGACGGCGGCGGGTACGATCTGGTGATCGTGGATAACCAGACCGCCCCGGACGTCCCCACCGGTGGGGTCATGGAAGAACTGGCCCCCTGATCCGCGAGATAGGCGGAGCGCGGCAGCGCTCCACCACCAGACTTAAGCTGCTGAATTCGATGGTATTTTTGGAGCTCCGATGACGATCCTGTCACTTCAAAACGTGTCCAAGCGCTTTGGTTCCCTCAAGGTTACAGACGATGTCACCTTCGACGTTCCCGAGGGTCAGGCGCTTGGCATCATCGGGCCGAACGGCGCCGGGAAGTCGACGCTTTTCAATCTCATCACCGGGAACCTGATGTCGGATTCCGGAACTATCCGTTTCGATGGAAATGACGTGACGCGTGTTCCCGCGATGCAGAGATGCCTCGATGGTGTCGGTCGCTCTTTCCAGATCCCGCAGCCTTTCGAAAAACTGACAGTGTTCGAGAACCTAGTCGTTGCCAGTGCCTTTGGCCGGGATGCCTCTGAGAGCGAAGTAACAAAAATCTGCGCCGACGTTCTGGAACAGACGGGCATGATCAAACGGGCCAATACGCCCGCTGGGCAACTGACCCTTCTGGAGCGGAAGCGGCTTGAACTGTCGCGCGCAATGGCTACCGGACCAAAGCTTCTCTTGCTGGACGAAATCGCAGGCGGACTGACGGATGCCGAGTGCCGGTCGCTCATCCAGACGATCAAGGACATCCACGCCGGAGGCGTGACTATCATCTGGATCGAACACGTTCTGCACGCTCTGACCTCGGTCGTTGAACGGTTGCTGGTTCTCGATTTCGGCAAGGTGATCGGCATCGGGGACCCTGCAGAGATTATGGAGAGCCGCGAGGTCAAGGAAATCTACCTGGGGATCGAAGTATGAGCCCGCTTCTTGAAACGCGTGGCCTGACGGCGCACTACGGAGACTTTCAGGCTCTCTTCGGCGTCGACATCCGCCTTGATCGCGGTGAGACGGTCGCGATCATCGGCGCCAACGGTGCTGGGAAGACCACTCTGATGCGGTCGCTCTCTGGGGTACTATCCAACGGTCCCGACATGATCCTTCACGACGGCAAGGCAGTCGGCGGGGTCCCGGCGGACACGATCATGAAGCGCGGGATTGCGATGGTGCCTGAAGGCCGCAAGCTCTTTCCCTCGCTCACCGTCGAGGAAAACCTAATCATTGGTGGTCAGCATAAGGGCGGCAATGATTTTGGCGACCGGATTGACGGCATGATCGCCCGGATGACCGGACGGCCTGACCCGTCTCAGATGACCGGCAATCACGACGGTTCGGGCTATTGGTCGCTTGAGACCATCTACGACCTTTTTCCAATTCTTGGCGAGCGCCGGAATAATCCGGGCACGGCACTTTCGGGCGGGCAGCAACAGATGGTCGCGATCGGACGCGCTCTGATGTCGAATCCAGACGTGCTGCTCTGCGACGAGATCAGTCTCGGGCTGGCACCCGTGGTCATTAAGGATATCTACGCAGCCCTTCCGAAGATCAAAGAGTCGGGCGCCAGCGTTATTGTCGTGGAACAGGATATCGGTCAGGCGCTCAAGGTCGCCGACCGTGTCTACTGCATGATGGAGGGCAGGGTCACGTTGACCGGACGGCCCGACGAGATCAGCCGCGAAGAAATCCACGAAGCCTATTTTGGAGCAGCCGCATGATCTGGGTGGACACGATCGTACAAGGCATTCTGCTGGGCGGGCTCTACGCACTATTTGCTGCCGGCTTGTCGCTGGTTTTCGGGATCATGAGGCTTGTGAACCTTGCTCATGGCGACCTGATCGTCCTGGGCGCCTATCTGATCCTGGTGGTCGTCTCGGCGACCGGTATGAACCCGATCATCGCCGCGCTGGTGGCAGCTCCCGTCATGTTCGCCATCGGATGGATCCTGCAGAAGGTTGTCCTGAACCGCACGCTTGGCGAGGACATTCTGCCGCCGCTTCTCGTGACTTTCGGGCTCTCGATCGTCATCCAGAACGCGCTGCTCGAAGGGTTTTCCGCGGACAGCCAGCGGATTGGCTTTGGCGCACTCGAAACCGCCTCGGTATCCGTCGGATCGCTTAGCCTCGGTGTATTGCCATTGATGACCTTCGCGACCGCCGTCCTGGTGATCGTGGCCCTGAACCAGATCTTTTATCGAACGGCCATCGGACGCGCGTTTCGCGCGACATCCGATGACGCCACTACCGCGAGCCTCATGGGCATCCGTCCCGGTCGCGTGTTCGCGACGGCGACCGGCCTCGCCATGATCGTCGTCACGATTGCAGCCCTGTACCTCGGAACCCGCGCCAACTTTGATCCCTCGATCGGACCCGCGCGCCTGATCTACGCCTTTGAAGCAGTGATTATCGGTGGGCTGGGTAGCCTGTGGGGCACCTTAGCGGGCGGCATCATTATCGGCGTCGCGCAGACGCTCGGTGCTGCCGTTAACCCTGAATGGCAGATCCTGGCAGGCCACGTCGCCTTCCTGATTGTTCTGCTTGTCCGGCCGAGGGGCCTCTTCCCGCGGGGGAATGACTGATGACCGACTACGCCGTTTCCACCCGTACGCCTGCGTCTTCGGTAGCCCTGATTGCCGGACTGGGTCTGGTTGTCGTTCTCTACCTTGCACCCGCTTTCGCGTCGCGCGGGTTGATCCAGGACCTCTTTTTCATCCTGACCATGCTGACACTTGCGCAGTTCTGGAACCTGCTTGCCGGGTACGGCGGTCTGGTCTCGGTTGGTCAGCAGGCCTTTGTGGGGGTCGGGAGTTACGCGCTCTTTGGCGGCGTGATCCTCGGCGGGATCGACCCGGTCTTTGCCATCATACTGTCGGGTCTTGCAGCTCTCTTGCTTGCGATACCGACAGCCTTCTTCGCCTTCCGGCTTCAGGGTGCCTACTTCGCGATTGGCACCTGGGTGATTGCCGAGGTGGCGCGTCTTTCGATTGCGCAATGGAAGACGGTCGGCGGCGGGACTGGCACGTCACTTCCCCGCGAGGCGCTACGAGACATGATGGTGACCGACTGGATTGCTTCGGTCTTTGATGTTCGGTCTTCGGCGGCGCGAGACATCCTGGCCTACTGGCTCGCTCTCACTCTGGCTTTCGCAACAATTGCAGGTATTTACTGGCTCCTGCGGACCAAACGGGGGCTGGCACTGGCGGCTGTGCGCGACAATGTCGAAGCCGCCAAATCTATCGGCGTGGACGCCGGCCGAATGAAGTGGTTCGTCTTCCTGACGTCGGCCTTCGGAACAGGCATTGCTGGCGGGATCATCTATCTGCAAAAGGCGCGGATATCGCCAGACGCCGCATTCAGCGTGACCGACTGGACTGCCTACGTGATCTTCATCGTGGTGATCGGCGGCATCGGAACGATCGAAGGCCCGATCATCGGAGTTCTGGTCTTCTTCCTGCTGCAGAGCATGCTTTCCGATTACGGCAGCTGGTACCTCATGATCCTTGGCCTGATCGGCATCAGCATCATGCTATTCGCACCCCGCGGTCTCTGGGGCCTTATTTCAGAGCGTACGGGGCTGCAATTTTTTCCAATTCGACGCCGGTTGACCGGCGGAAACCTAGACTGACGGAGGAGGCACCATCATGGCCACAATCGAAACTGACGTCCTGATAATCGGCACCGGTCCTGCTGGGTCTGCCACGGCTGCACTTCTGTCGAGCTATGGCATCGAGAACATGGCGGTGAACCGCTACCGCTGGCTGGCCAACACCCCGCGCGCGCACATCACCAACCAACGCGCGATGGAGGTTCTGCGGGACCTGGGACGTGAAGTCGAAGACGAGGCATATATGCATGCGGCGCATCAGGATCTGATGGGCAACAACGTCTTCTGTGAAAGCCTGGCTGGTGAAGAAATCGGCCGGATGATGAGCTGGGGCAATCACCCGCTCTCAAAAGCGGAGCACCTGCTTTCATCGCCCACGATGATGAATGACCTGCCGCAGACCTTCATGGAACCGCTCCTGTTCAAGACGGCTTGTTCCCGTGGCACGCAGGCCCGGATGTCGACTGAATATCTGAGCTACGAGCAGGATTCAGACGGCGTTACGTCCACCCTGCGCGACCGCTTGTCGGGAGAAGAGTTCACCGTTCGCTCTAAGTATCTGGTGGGCGCAGATGGCGGAAACAGCCTGGTTGCGGAACAGGCGGGCCTTCCTTTTGAAGGCGAGATGGGTGTAGGCGGCTCGATGAACATCCTGTTTAGGGCAGATCTCTCCAAATACGTCTCCCATCGCCCAAGCGTTCTCTATTGGGTCATGCAACCGGGCGCCAATGTCGGCGGAATTGGCATGGGACTCGTCCGGATGGTTCGTCCGTGGAATGAATGGCTGATCGTCTGGGGTTATGACATAAACCAACCGCCTCCAGATGTTGACCAGAAGATGGCGACCGATGTCGCGCGCCAGTTGGTGGGCGATCCGGAGCTCGAAATTGATCTGATTTCGGCCAACACGTGGACCGTGAACAACCGCTACGCGACGAACATGCAGGACGGGCGCGTGTTCATCATGGGGGACGCGGCGCACCGCCATCCGCCGTCCAATGGCCTTGGGTCCAACACGTCGATTCAGGACAGCTTCAACCTTGCCTGGAAACTCGCGGCCGTTCTCAAGGGAGAAGCCGGTGAAAGACTCTTGGACAGCTATTCGACAGAGCGCGCACCAGTTGCGAAGCAGATCGTGACCCGTGCCAACCAATCTATTGCAGAGTTCGGCCCAATCTTTGAAAGCCTTGGCATGGCCGAAGGCGTCGACCCTGAAGAGATGCAGAACAACCTACTCGCCCGGTGTGATGCGACCCCGGAAGCCGAGAAGCAGAGGGAAGCGATCAGAGAAGCCATCGCCTTCAAGAAGTATGAGTTTGACGCTCACGGCGTTGAGATGAACCAACGGTATCATTCGGATGCGATTGAGACCGATGGACAGATGGAACCTGCTTTCGAACTCGACGCCGAACTTCACTATCAGCCGACAACCTGGCCGGGTGCGAGAGTGCCGCACGTCTGGGTCTACGACCACAACACCGGCGAAAAGCATTCGACACTTGATCTGACTGGCCACGGAAAATTCACTTTGATCACCGGCATCGGTGGCGAGGCCTGGGAAGAAGCCGCGAAAACCGTGGGCGAGGCCTTGGGCATGGAATTGACCGTTCACGTGATCGGTCCGCGCCGACAGTACGTCGACCATGCCGGAGACTGGGCACGGGCTCGTGAGATTACGGACTCGGGTTGCGTTCTTGTGCGCCCGGACCATCACGTCGCTTGGAGGATCGACGGTCTGCCCGAGGACCCGACCGCCGAACTGAGCCGCGTCATGACCAAAATCCTGAGCCGCTGAGAGGGAGCACACCAATGGCAGTTCATTTCAGCGAAGCCGAGTCAGTTGCGGTCGTCAACGGACGTATGGGACAAGACACGGACGCGCGGCTGAGCCAGTTGCTCACCTCGCTTGTCACGCACCTGCATGCCTTCATCAAGGACGTGGAGCCGACGATGGACGAGTGGGGCGCGGCGATCGACTTTCTCACAAAGACAGGGCAGATCAGCGACGACGCGCGGCAAGAGTTCATTCTGCTCTCCGACGTGTTGGGCGTGTCGATGCTGGTCGATGCAATCAACAACCGAAATCCGGACGGCGCTACCGAGAGCACAGTGATTGGCCCCTTTCACATTGAGGGTGCTCCGGAACGCGAGATGGGCGATAACATCTGTCTCGACGGCAAAGGCGAAAGCTGTCTCTTTGTCGGACGCGTTCTCGACCTCGATGGCGCGCCCATCGAAGGCGCCGTGGTCGACGTTTGGTCTGACAATGCAGACGGCTTCTACGACGTCCAGCAACCGGACATCCAACCGCTCTGGAACAACCGCGGTGTCTTCAGGACCGGCCCTGACGGGCGGTATTGGTTCCGCGGGATCAAGCCCGTGTCGTACCCGATACCTGATGACGGACCGGTGGGTCAGCTGCTGGAGAAGCTCGGCCGACATCCGATGCGGCCCGCGCACATGCATTTCCTCGTCCATGCCGACGGGTTTCGCTCGGTCACGACCCATACCTTCGTCGGCGGTGACCAATACCTCGACAGCGATGCGGTCTTTGGCGTGAAAACGGCCCTGATTGCACCGTTCGAACCAGGCGAACATGGAGAACCGCAGTGGCGGTCCGACTATGACTTCGTTCTGAACCGAGCCTGATCCTGATAACAAAGCCCTGCATCATTTGCGTCGCGACTACCGGATCACTGCCCCAGAAGTCAGACACTCCCGCGGTCCCGATCACGATTGACCAGCAAGTGGAGTCCACGCATGAGGCCTTCGATGCCGGAGCCTCCATCGCCCAGTGTCACGTCCGGATGGAGGATGGCTCGCCGACCTCCGATCCGGACCCTTTTTGAGACTTTTCGAGGGAATACGCACTCATTGCCCGGGTCTGATTGACCAGGTTTCGACCGGCGGTCGCTCTGGCGCAGGTCAGGAGCGGGGCGGCATGCTCCGTTTGAAGCCGGAGATGCCATCCCTCACCGTGGGCTCGAACAACTCCCCAACCCGCGCTCATGAAAACCCACCGGACCTCGTTGACTGGCTGGCGTCGGAGATACGCGAATATGATGTGAAGCCTGAAATCGAAGCCTTCGACCTTTCCCGTATCTTTCAAGCCGCCAAGATGCAAAGCGACGGCAGGATTGAAGGCCCGCCCTACGTTCAGTTCGTGACGGGTGTAGAAAACGCGATGCCTGCCGATCGCCCTTCATTTGACTGCACGTGCGAGACCCGGCATCGTCTGGCTCTTGATGGGGGGTCTGCGGTGCGGGCATCGGCCGCCATCAACTCGAAATGAACGCGTGGTGCATCGGGACAGGCGGGCATTGCCGCACCGGACTGGAAGACAACATCCGTTTTCACAAAAACGCTCTCGCGCAATCAAACGCGGCTCTTGTGAAATGTGCTGTCGAGCTTTGCGACACGCATGAAAGAGCTGTCGCTACATCGTCAGAAGCCCGCAGGAATCTGGGTCTGCTACAGCGCTGAACCTTACCCTGACAAGTTTAGGATCAGCGATGGGGTAGTTCTCGGTTAATGCCGG
>CAYWND010000012.1:0-17203 GCA_964459085.1 uncultured Oceanibium sp.
GTCTATTTCGACATCCGCAAGGACGTCTTCTACTTCGACCCGGCCGACTCGCTGACCCGCCGCTCGGCGCGGACGGTGCTCGACCTTCTCTTCCATCGGCTGACCACATGGCTCGCACCGATGCTGGTCTTCACGATGGAGGATGTCTGGCTGCATCGCTATCCTGACGATGATCAGTCGGTGCATCTGCAGGACATCCCCGAGACACCGGCCGAGTGGCGCGACGACGCGCTGGCAGCCAAGTGGGAAACGGTGCGCAAGGTTCGCCGTGTGGTCACCGCCGCGCTTGAGGTACAACGCCAGGACAAGGTCATCGGCTCGTCGCTCGAGGCCGCACCTGTGGTGGAAATCGCGGATCCGGGCATGGCCGCCGTGATCCGGTCCGTTGACATGGACGACATCTGCATCACCTCCGGTTTCACTTTGGTCGAAACGGAACCGCAGGATGATGCATTCCGCCTGGACGACCCGGCAATCGGGGTTGTCTTCCAGAAAGCGGATGGCAACAAATGCCAACGCTGTTGGAAGGTCCTGCCCGATGTCGGCAGTCACGCCCATCCCGGGACATGTGCACGTTGCAACGGGGCGCTGGGCGGATAGATCAAAACGGCCTGTGCGGGCGCTCAACCGCCCGCGCAACCAGACATAACCGGCCCTTGACTGCGTGGTGCCGGAATGGCGACCCGCAAGACCATCGGTCGGGCGCATGGTCCCTGGCTCGGCGCGCCCACAAGCCCATTCGCTCTCTCTGCAAAATGCCCTAGTTTCCTACGCACCCCGCAACCGATTGGTCAGGATATGACGACACGGCTCTCCAGACGCGTTCTAGGCAGGATCAAGGTCTTTGCGGTACTGGTCCTGCTGACGGTTTCTGTCGGGATCGCCGATGCCTTTTTTGGCGGCCCCGAAGACGACCTCGATTCAGAAGAAAGCTTTGCCCTGCAGACGGTCTTCAGTTGGACTGTCGGCAGTATCATGCTCTGGAGCTTTGAAATTTTCTATGTTCCCAGCCGCAGGGGCGCGGCGCTGCGGCGAATGCGCCTGGTGTCCGCTATCTTCCTGAAAACCTTTATCATCTTTATGATCGTTTTGATTGCCTCCGCTATGGGGGAATTGGTTTTTCGCGGCGCGATGTTCTCGACGGAGTTCATTTTCGGTCCAGAGCGAGAGTTTTTGCGCGTCTTTCTCGTGGTTGTTGTTCTGGTCATCTTTCTTCAGGCCGGGCTTCAGGTTGTGCGCATCGTTGGCGCTCGGAACTTCGTGAACTTTGCGCTGGGACGCTATCGCAACCCAATCCCCGAAGAGCGGATCTTTATGTTTCTCGACATCGCCGGGTCGACCGCGCTGGCCGAGAAACTCGGTGATGTGGGTGTGCAGCGGCTGATTACGCGATTTTTCTTCGACCTTTCCGAACCAGTCGCCGAGTATGGTGGCCAGATCCATCAGTATGTCGGTGACGAAATGGTCGTGACCTGGCCGTTGCTGGACCCCAAGGCAAATCTTCGCCCGCTTGCCTGCTGCTTTGCCATAAACAAGATGGTGGCCGAGAAGGCCCCGGCCTATCAGCGCGAATTTGGCGTCGTTCCGAGCTACCGGATTGGGCTGCATGGCGGCTCTATCGTGATCAGCCAATGCGGCGACCAGAAGCAGGAAATATCCTTCTATGGCGACACGATAAACACGACCGCGCGGGTGGTGCAGCAGTGCAAGCCTTACGGCAAAGCGCTGTTGGCAACCGGGGAACTGATGCGAAAGATGGATCTGCCCGATACATTTCATGCCCAACTTGTCGGGACCGAGCGACTGCGGGGTCGTGAGCAGCCGACCGACTTATTCTCGGTGGTACCATCGCCGGCCCAACAACGGGCATAGCCCCACAGCGGCACTGGCTGACAAGTTGCAATCACACTTGCTGTTCATCGGAAAGAGCAACCGGGGTCACAATCGCGCCGAAAATTCGTGCAGATCGGGCTTTGGTTTCAAAGACTTGAAAGCTAGTTCCGGGCGGATCGCACCCGCCAAAGAAGAAGCACAAAGACCAAAGCTCCGACCGGCCACAAAGCCCAGAACGTCCCATTCCAGCTAAAGATATTGACCGCCAACAGTGCTAGGGCCGCCACGCCGCCGCGCACAAGCAGGACATGGGTGGGTCGGCGGAAAAGGATCGGCGCCCAGTGGAGGCCCACGCCGACACAAAGGGCCAGAGCCGGCCAATGCGCCCAGGGCGGCGGTCCGGTGGCGATGTCGATCAGAATAAGGGCTGCGATGATGATCCCGGCACTTTTTGCGTTCTGTATCGCCTTGTCTCTTGGGCTGCTCTGGTTGCGAGAGTTTATGTCTCTGTTGGGTTTTGGCGGTTGACGACCGCCCGCTAGAAACCCGAGATTGAACGCCCCTCCTGGCCGGTCCGCTCGTCACCTCGAAGACGGACACATCTTCGGTGAAGTTCTTGGGCCGCCTCTCTCCGAGGTACTCGAATCCTATGGACAGCTTCGAGGGCACCTGGTCAAGGACTTGCCGCGAGATCAGCACGCTACCCGGCTTGGCCATCGCTTCCAGGCGTGCGGCAAGGTTGACTCCTTCGCCGACCAGACGATCCTCGTAGACCATCACGTCGCCCAGATGGATGCCGATCCGAAATCGCAGCGGATCGCCCTTGTCACTGGGCGGGGCAGAGAGCTCCTGCTGAACCTCGATAGCGCATTGGACCGCCTCGACGACCGAGGGAAACTCTGCCAGCACACCATCACCGGCCGTATCCACGATGCGGCCCTCGTGGCGCTCGATCAATCGGGCGAAAACGTCGCGCGCGGCATTTAGCAGCTTCAGCGTACGCGGCTCGTCTTTGGCCATCAGCCGACTATAGCCCGCCGCGTCAGCGGCAAGTATCGTCGTCAGCTTGCGGTGCATGTCGGCTGGCATTGTGATCGACTTGCTGGTGTGTTGTTCCCAAAGATACGGGAAACGCGGGCTCGAACAAAGTGAGACATTCAGTTACCGTTCCGGTCCTGCAAGGTCCGCAAATGTCTGCATTAGCGCGATGCGCTCAAAAAACGACGTAATGAGGAACAACACCCTATGGTCTCGCTCCCGCCCAGAGCCCCGCGCCGATTGACCGCCCAAGCGCCAGGTTGAAACGGATGACGTGTCTCGCCGTCCCGACACCGCTCGGTCCGCTTACAATCCGCGAGGATGGCGGTGCCATTGTCGAGCTCAAGTGGGGAGACGGCGGCTACGGCACGTCTGACCTATTGGTACAGGCAGCCCGGCAAGTCACTGACTATTTTGCGCACAGACGCGAGACTTTCGACCTGCCACTTCGCGTCGAGGGTTCGGACCTTCAACGCCGCGTCTGCGCCGCGATGTCAGCGATTCCGTTCGGACACACGCGTACATACGGCGAGATTGCCGACGAACTCGGCGTTCCTGCCCAGGCCATCGGGCAAGCCTGCGGTGGCAATCCAATTCCAGTGATTATTCCCTGCCACCGCGTCCTGGGCGCGACGTCGTTGGGCGGCTTCTCGGCCCCAGGGGGGGTCGAAACCAAAGTTGCGCTTTTGAAACACGAAGGGGCGGCTGGCCTATTGATCTGACAGGTGCGGGCGCCGGTGCCCGTCAGGTCGCCTTGCCGGGGACCAGTTGTTGCGCAATGCCCGCGAACATCAGATACAGGCTTGCGCCCACCAGCCCTGCCTTTGCGGCCATTGGCCCGTCAAAAGACGACCACGCGTCCCAGGTGGCGAACCCGGCCCAGGCGAACATCACGCCCAGGTTCAAAGAGCGCCAGCGCGGGGTCCTGACGGGGTGAACGAACTTCAGGCTGAAGAACTGTGCCAGCGCGATGCCCAGTACCAGCAGCCACGCGCCCCAACTGCCGATATCGACCGAGAACAGCACCAGGATCACCATGTTCCAGCAGCCTGGAAATCCGGAAAAGGAATTGTCTTCGGTCTTCATCCGCGTATCGGCGAAATAGACCGCACCGGTAATGCAGATCAGCAGCGCGGCAGCCAGGCTCCACCCCTCGCCGATCAGGTTCGCCTCGACCAGGGCATAGGCGGGGATGATGACATAGGTGAGGTAGTCGATAATCAGGTCCAGCAGCACCCCGTCCCATTGGGGGGCATTCCGCTTGACGTCGACCTTGCGTGCCAGCGGGCCATCGATCCCGTCAACCACAAGCGCTGCAAGCAGCCACAGCCACATCATGGGCCAGTCCGCGCGCCCGGCCGCCAGCATCGCCATCAGCGCCAGGCCCGCGCCGGTCGCAGTCAGCAGATGAACAGAAAAGGCCGCGGCAAATGATTTCATCCGCGGCCCATATCAGGGTGTCATAAAAATGTAAAAGACGCGCGTCCCGCCGCGCGTCCCATCAGCCGCCGGTTGATACCCTTACATCCTCGACGGGATAGGCCAGGCTGTCCTGGGCTTCCCATGCGGTGTGGCAGTTGTGGCAGAAGCTTTGCTTGAACTTCATCGGCTTGCCGTTCGGTTGGATCCCGCCGTACAGCCATCCAGCCGTTTCTGGTGCTTCGTCCAGCCCAACTTTGGTCATCAGAAACAGCGGGCCAACGGCCAACTTGCCTTTGTTGTTGCCTTTTGTGCGGACTTTGAAGCTCTCCTTGGCCAGGACCGACCCGACCGGCATCTGCACGCCCTCTTCTTCGAACTTCAGGTACTGCTCGGCCGCGACATCATTTGCAAACGTCAGAAGGAAGCGTTCGCCATGGGCGCCTTCGACCGCAGGCCGCGTGGCCGTTGCAGTCCAAGATCTGTACTCGGACCCCACCGGATCCTCGCTTTTGGCATACCCTTCGGCCATACGATCCCGGACGCAGTCGTAAAGCGCGTTCACCGCCGCATCGTCCAGATCGAATATCTCGTCAGGGTCGGCCGTACATGCATCTTGCGCCTGCGCGGCACCGGTCGCCATCAGCATACCGGCCAACGCGAGGCTGGCGAGCAAAGCCGTTTTCTTCATGATTTGCTTCCTTCTATGTGAAGTCCGGATCTCTTGCCGGTTTCAATACCAAACTGCCAGAAAGCATACGTTTTTGCGCTGAACAGAATTACACAATGGCGTGAGAAGTGTGACGGCCCCACTTCAGCGGGCGCGCGGGTGCGCGCGCCGGTAGACCTCGGCCAGACGCACACTGTCGACGGCAGTATAAGCCTGCGTTGTGCTTAGCGATGCGTGTCCCAGCAGTTCCTGTATCGCGCGCAGGTCGCCGCCGCGTTCCAGGAGGTGGGTAGCAAATGAATGGCGCAGGGCATGCGGTGTTGCAGTCGGTGGCAGTCCAAGCTGATGCCGCAGCATTTCGATCGTCTTCTGGATCAGCCGCGGATTCAGAACGCCGCCGCGGGCACCCCGGAAAATAGGGTCCTCCGCTGACAAATCGAAGGGGCAGAGATCCAGGTACAGATCAACAGCCTCGCGGGCGGCCGCCAGGACCGGGACGATCCGTTCCTTGCCACCCTTGCCAGTGATCCGCAACACATCGCCCAGGGGCGTCTGCCTGTGCCGGATTGCCAAGGCTTCGGAAATGCGCAGGCCACAGGCATAAAGCAATGTAACCACCGCCTGGTCCCGCGCAGCGATCCAGGGCGTTTCGTGCAGCGTGTCAGCGCGGTCCAGCAGCTCTCGTGCGTCCGACTTGCCGATTGGTCGGGGCAGGCGTGGCTTCAGCGGCGGGGCCTTCGTGGCCATTACCGCGCCGGGATCAATGCCCTGTGTCTCGGCAAGCCAGCGATAGAAGGTCTTGACCGCGCTCAGCTTGCGTGCGGCGGTGCGGGGGGAGATGTCCAGACGTCTCAGATGCGCAAGCCAGGACCGCATGTCCCGCACTTCGATCTGGTCCAGCGCGTCCCGGCCCAATGGGCCGCCACGATGCTCGGCCTGAAAACCCAGAAAATCGGCCACGTCCCGGCGGTACGCGTCCACCGTGTTGTCGCTGGCGTTGCCAACCGAAGACAGCGCCGCCAGCCAGTCGATCATCAGCGCCGTCGCGCCATCTTGCGAAGGTATCTGCCCCGCGCTCACGCCAGCCAGCGGCGCAGCATGCGTTCGAACGCGCCGGTAAAGAAGGTCAGCAGATCAGTCCCCTGATCAGGATGAAACCGCTGTGGATCCTCGGACCCCATGGCCAGGATGCCGGGCGCATTGCCCTCGCCCAGATCCAGGCGCAGCACCGCCTCGGACTGCACCCAGGTATCGCCTACGCTGTAGATGTCATCCGAGATGCCGGTCGCCCTGCGCAGAGTCACCCGACGCGTTGGCCGGTCCTGACCATCCGCCAGATAGGCATTCACCGCACCACGCGGGATCGCGATGACCAGATCATTCAGATCGCCTTCGGGACCCATTGGCGTACCTGCGTTGATGTTCGAGGTCTCTAGGCAAAGCTTGATGACGTCGATCGACAGGATGTTTGCAACGTCATGCCCCAGAACGGTCAGGAACGACTTGAAATCCTGCGCATCCAGCAACTCCAACACCGCGCGGTGGATCTGGTTGGTCCCCGCCAGATTTTCATAGGCCGCCGCGATCACTGTGCGGTGCGTGTCCTCCAGCCGGTTCAGCCGTTCTTCCAGCCGGTCGACCAATTTCCCCCTCAGATCCACGACGTTGCGGCCGTTTTCGGGCGCGTCCTGGCCCAAAAGTGCGGCCATCAGCTCTTCATCCTCCAGGATCACGTCCGGATTTTCCAGGATCTGGGTGCGCAGTGCGCTGGTCGGTTTCTGCACGTCGCTCATGTTCGGCCCGTCAGAGGATCTTCTGTCCGGTCTTGGCCCAGTCGGCCAGAAACGCGTCCAAGCCCTTGTCGGTCAACGGATGTTGCGCCAGTTTCTTGATCACATCCGGCGGCGCGGTGACCACATCCGCGCCGATCATGGCACTTTCTTTGATGTGGTTGACGGTGCGGGCCGAGGCAGCAAGGATTTGCGTCCCGAAGTCGTAGTTGTCATAGATCTGGCGAATGTCCGAAATCAGATCCATTCCGTCGAGATTGATGTCGTCCAGCCGTCCGATGAACGGCGAGATGAAGGTCGCGCCCGCCTTGGCTGCCAGCAGCGCCTGGTTGGCGGTAAAGCACAGGGTCACGTTGACCATGAACCCCTCGCCGGTCAGCGCCTTGCAGGCTTTCAGCCCGTCCCACGTCAGCGGCACCTTGATGGCGATGTTGTCGGCAATCTGCGCCAGCTTCTTGCCTTCGGCGATCATCCCTGCGGCGTCCAGCGCCACCGTTTCCGCTGAAACCGGCCCGTCAGTGATCTCGCAGATCTCTTTGGTCACCTCCAGAATGTCACGCCCCGACTTCATGATCAGGGACGGGTTTGTCGTGACGCCATCCAGCAGCCCGGTGTCCGCCAGTTCCCTGATGGCATCAATATCGGCTGTATCCGCGAAGAATTTCATGCGCCCCTCGTGTGTTCGCATTCCAGTTGGCGCAGACCATAGACCAAGGGTCGGGCGGTGGAAACACCCGTTTGTGCGGGGCGTGCAATGACCGGCGGCCAGTATCGTGAGGGCTCGCTTGTATCGGTTCTGACGACCCAGCCCATCGATCGCATGCTGGACTATTTCGCCCCTGCGGGCGGCGTCAGCGATGGTGATTTCGTCAAGGTTCCGCTGGGACCACGCCACGTTCTTGGCGTCGTCTGGGGCGCGGGGCAAGGGGATTTCGACAGCGCAAAGGTCCGATCCGTCGGGGGTGTTCTGCCGGTCCCGCGAATGCAGCCCAGTTTGCGCGAATTTCTGATCCGCGCCGGCGAATATACCGTCACGCCTATGTCGCAGATGCTGCGGCTGTGCACACGCGTCCCGGACCTGGGCGCGCCGCCGGGTATGCGCCAGGTGCTGATCCGTGGCGGCGCGGATCCGGATCGGATGACCGAGGCGCGCAGGCGGGTGCTGGACGTGATGGACGAACATGATGGCGCGGCTCTTGCCCCCGGCGAGTTGGCCGGGCTGGCGGGTGTGTCGCCATCGGTGGTCAAGGGGCTAGAGGGACAGGGTGTCCTGCTGCGCCAGCCCGCGCCAAGGGATGCGCCCTACCCGGCGTTGGATCCTGACCGCGCTCGCCCGCCGCTCTCGGATCCGCAGCGCGTCGCGGCCGAGGCGTTGCGGGATCATGTGCGCACCGGGCTTTATTCAACAACGCTGCTCAAGGGGGTGACCGGGTCGGGCAAGACCGAGGTCTACCTCGAGGCTGTGGCCGAAGCATTGCGCACCGGACGGCAGGCATTGGTGATGTTGCCCGAGATCGCACTGACCTCTGCCTTTATCGATCGCGTGGAACAGCGGTTTGGCGCGCGCCCGGCGGAGTGGCATTCCGGCGTCACGCAGGCCGAGCGGCGGCGCGCCTGGCATGCGGTTGCTCGGGGCGAGGCGCAACTGGTGGTGGGCGCGCGATCCGCGCTGTTTCTGCCGTTCCAGACCCTTGGGCTGATCGTCGTCGACGAGGAACACGACAATTCATACAAACAGGAAGAAGGCGTGCTTTACAACGCCCGCGACATGGCCGTGCTGCGCGCCTCGATCGAAGACGCGACGGTGGTTCTTGCCTCGGCCACGCCATCGCTGGAAACCTGGGCCAATGCCGAGGCGGGAAAATACGCGCGGCTGGAACTGCCCGAGCGGTTCGGCGTTGCACAACTGCCCGAGATGATGGCCATCGACATGCGCGCCGATGGTCCGCCACGCGGGTCCTGGATCTCGCCGCCCCTGGTTCAGGCGGTGCGCGACCGGTTGAAGGCGGGCGAGCAATCGCTGCTGTTTCTCAATCGCCGTGGCTATGCACCGCTGACCATCTGCCGTGCCTGCGGTCATCAGGTCGGGTGCCACCAGTGCGATGCGCGGATGGTCGAACATCGCTTTCTGGAACGCCTGGTCTGCCACCAGTGCGGCGAAACCCAGCCAATCCCTACCACCTGCCCCAGTTGCGGTGCCAAGGACCGGATGGCCGCCCTCGGGCCAGGTGTCGAACGCCTGGCCGAAGAGGCTGCAGCGCTGTTTCCCGATGCGCGGATCGCCGTTCTGTCTTCGGACCAGGCGCTCAGCGCGCGGGGCCTGAAAGCGGCGATCACAGAGATTGCCGAGGGCGGGGCGGACATCATCATCGGGACGCAAATCGTCGCCAAGGGGCACAATTTTCCGCTGCTGACCCTGGTCGGCGTGATCGACGCCGATCTTGGCCTTCAGGGCGGCGATTTGCGCGGCGCCGAGCGGACGTTTCAGTTGATCCGGCAGGTGGCGGGACGTGCGGGGCGCGCGGATCGACCCGGTGGCGCGATGATCCAGACCCACCAGCCGGACCATGCGGTCATGCGCGCGATCCTGTCCGGTGATGACGAGGGCTACTGGCGGGCCGAGGCCGCCGCGCGCGAGGCGGCAGGTGTGCCGCCCTTCGGGCGCATGGCAGGTGTCATTATCTCGGGCCCCGACGAGGCCAAGGTGTTTGATGTCGGCAGGCAACTTTTGCGCAGGTCTGACCATTTGACCAAACTGGGGGCCGAGGTGTTCGGCCCTGCGCCCGCACCGATTGCGCGCATCCGTGGACGCTATCGCGTCCGGATGCTGGTCAAGGCGCCGCGGAGGGCGTGGTTGCAGCCCGCCTTGGCTGGCTGGCGCGATAGTGTGTCCATGCCACCCAAGACCTGGGTGACGCTGGACATCGATCCCCAGACGTTCTTCTGACAGTCTTCTGGCCCTGGTCTTTCAATGCTCGCCGCACCGGGGTATGAGGGCAGGCAACCCGACGAACGGACTTTCCATGACCTCAGGCACCCTCGACCCGCGGCCGCAACCCGGCATTCTGGATATCGCGCCTTACAAGGCGGGCGAGTCGCAAGCGGATGGCGCCAATAAGGTCACCAAGCTCAGCTCGAATGAAAATCCTCTTGGGCCCAGTGACGCCGCGAAAGATGCCGTGCGTCAGATTGCCGAGCAGATGGAGGTCTATCCCTCGTCGGACCACGCCAGTCTTCGCCTTGCGATTGCCGAGGTCCTTGGGTTGGAGCCGGACCGGATCGTTTGTGGCGCCGGGTCGGACGAGATCATCTCGTTGTTGTGCCAGGCCTATGCAGGTCCAGGCGATGAGGTGATCCATACCGAGCATGGGTTCGCGATGTATCCCATTTCCGCCCGCGCGCACGGGGCCACACCGGTCTCGGTGCCGGAACGCGACCGGACCGCCAGCGTTGATGCGATCCTGGATGCCGTGACGCCGTCCACGCGCATGGTGTTTCTGGCCAATCCCAACAATCCCACCGGCACGTTTCTGCCCGTCGGCGAAATCACTCGACTGGCGGATGGCCTGCCGCGATCGGTACTGCTGGTTCTGGACGGGGCTTACGCGGAATACGTGCCGGATTTCGACGGGGGCGCCGCGCTGGTCGAGGCGCGCGAGAACGTGGTGATGACGCGGACGTTCTCGAAAATCTACGGTCTGGGCGGCATGCGTGTCGGCTGGGGATACGGGCCACCTGCTGTGGTGGACGTGCTGAGCCGGATCAGGGGGCCGTTCAACGTCTCTTCTACAGGCCTGGCCGCGGCCGAGGCCGCTATACGCGATACCGCGTGGGCCGAAAGTTGCCGCCGGGCGAACGCGGAATGGCGCAGCTATCTGGTGTCCGAGTTGAACGCGCTGGGCCTGCCCACGGATGAAAGTGCCGCAAACTTTGTCCTGCCGGCCTTTGCCTCGCCGGAACAGGCCAAAGCATGCGACGCCGCTCTGCGGGATCAGGGGATAATCGTGCGCAACGTGGCCGGGTACGGATTGCCCAACCACCTGCGCATCACCGTCGGCGACGAAATCGCCTGTCGCCGGGTTGTGTCGACCATCCGCACCTTTCTGCAGGGGGGCGGACATTGAAGAACCGGTATCGCCATATCGCGTTGGTTGGGCTGGGACTGATCGCCTCGTCGATCGTGCATGCCGCGCGCCGCGCAGGCTATGACGGACGGATTACCGGGTCGGCACGCAGTGCCGAAACCCGGGAAACAGCTTTGCGCCTGGGCCTGGTCGATGAGGTTTTCGACGCCAACGCGGATGCCGTACAGGGAGCGGACCTGATCGTGCTGTGCGTCCCGGTCGGTGTGATGGGCGATGTCGCGCAAGAGATCGCGCCGGTCCTGTCGCCGGGTGCCACGGTCACGGATGTCGGGTCCGTGAAGACCAAGATCATTGACCTGGTCGGCCCCCATATCCCGCAGGGCGTGCATTTCATCCCCGGCCACCCGATTGCCGGAACCGAGAAATCGGGCCCCGAAGCGGGATTTGCCGAGTTGTTCGACAATCGCTGGTGCCTGTTTACCCCGCAAGAGGGCACGGATCCTGATGCGTTGGCCAAGCTGACCGGGTTCTGGCAGGAACTGGGCGCCAAGATCGATGTGATGGAGGCGGGGCACCATGACCTGGTGCTGGCCGTAACCTCGCACGCGCCGCACCTGATCGCCTACACAATGGTCGGGGTGGCCGATGACATGAAGCGCATCAACGAAACCGAGGTGGTGAATTACTCGGCCGCCGGGTTTCGCGACTTCACCCGCATTGCCGCGTCCGATCCCACGATGTGGCGCGACGTGTTTCTGAACAACCGCGAGGCCACGCTGGAGATACTCGGCCGGTTTACCGAGGAGTTGTTCGCCCTGCAGCGCGCGATTCGGCTGGGGGATGGCGATCATCTGCATGATTACTTTTCACGCACGCGTGCGATCCGGCGCGGGATCGTGGACGCGGGACAGGACACCGACGCTGCGGATTTCGGGCGCCATACCCCAGGCAAGACCAGATGATCCGGGTCGCATTGTTGGCGGCCGGGATCCTTTTGGGGTCCTGCGGTCGTGGCGAGGGGCCAGGGGGCGCGGAACTTGCCCGCGCGCTTGGGCTGCCTGATGGCGTCGGGCAGGTCTGCGGGGATCCACAGATCCTGGGCCTAGAGATCGATGATATTCGCGGGCCTGGTGCCTGCGGGATCGAGGATCCGGTCAGGCTTTATGCTGTTGGAGATGTCACTCTAAACCCGCCCGCACGCATTGCATGCGGTACGGCGCAGGCGCTGAGCGCCTGGGTGAAAGAGGGCGCTCAGCCGGCAGCCCGTGCGGCTGGTACACGGGTCGAGGGGCTGCGGGTCGCCGCGTCCTATGCCTGCCGCAGCCGCAACAACCGTCGCGGGGCACGCCTGTCAGAACATGCCAAGGGCAATGCTATCGACATCTCGGCATTTCGGTTGTCCAACGGTGATACGCCAAGTGTCGGCGCAGACTGGGCCCGGGGGCCGTATTCCAAGATGCTCAGACAGATGCATGGTGCAGCTTGCGGACCGTTCGGCACCACGCTGGGTCCCGGGTCGGACGGCTATCACGAAAACCACGTTCACTATGACACTGCCCGCTATGGGTTTGGAACCTATTGTCGCTAGGTCCGGGTGTGCCTGGGTCGATGTAGTCCTGGGCGGTGTGTTCGGCGCTAGTAGTCCATTCGGGGGGCTGGTCCGATAGGGATCGGGCCGACACGCGTAAATCCGCGCTCCATCGTCAACGTGATATCCAGCAGGTCGGTCTCGCCAGTGCCTTGCGCCAGGAACCCCAAGGCCGACCCCAGCGTTCCAGCCAGATTTTCGGATACCATGCCGCTCTCGACGGCCAGTTTCAGCATATCCTGCCAGTTCCGCGCGATGACGTTCACGCTGCCTTCGGCGTACCCCCGATCATCTCGGTCCACACGGCCCTGCAAACCCAGTTCAACGTTGCCCCAGGCCAGTTTCACGTTGTCGATGTTCAAGGTAATCAGGCGCGGTTTTCGACCCTCGACCGCGGCCAGATTCCATTCGGCGTCGAACACCGGTGTCAGCCGGACATCCGCCGTTGCCAGCGTAGGTGGCAGCAGGTCCGAGGGATCGATGGCGCGCTTCAAAGGCTCGGGCAGCGTGAGGCTGCGACCGGTAAGCGAGAAGTCATAGCCGAAGTCCGGGGCGGTGTCCGGTGCACTGCGCCGAAATGCAAGCTGGCCGGACGAAAGGCCCGCGGTCCAGCCCCTTGTGCTGGCCAGCGCGACGGCGTCCAGTTCTATGATCGTCTGTTTCAGGGCCAGCGCGGTGGACGGAAAGAACGTCACCGATCCGCGCATGCGCTGGGCGGTCAGGTCGATCCGCTGGCCAGGGCTGGACAGCACCTGGGTGCCTGGCCAGACAGCGATGATGTGGTTGGGCTGATAGCTCAGCGCCAGGATCTGAAACTCGGGCGCGTCCCAGGACCACGCCGACACGGGATCCGCCAGCGACAGGTTCTGCACAATGGTGTCGAACCGGTTTGGATAGCCCCGTACCGTCACGCTGCTGCTGTCGGCGACCCAGCCCGCTGCGCGCCGGTCCTCCAGCCACATGCCGATCGCCGTGCGTTGCGCCGTTGCACCCGCCCACCAGTATCCGCTCCAGCCAAGTGCGCCGAGGATCACAAGTATCAAAAGGGTGCGCATCTCATCCTTGTCGCTGCGGGTGTTGCCCGTCTCTCTCGTTGCGCTATAGCAAGGGGAGAGGGTGGAAAAAAGGGCGCGCGTTCATGGCCGAAGACGACAAGCTGATCCTGGCGGATGTCGATCCCGACGCGGGGTTCTGGGTCTTCGCCTACGGATCGCTGATGTGGCGGCCAGGTTTCGTGTCTGAACGCCACACGCTGGCCACGCTGCACGGTTATCACAGGTCGTTTTGCATGGCCTCGATCGTCTATCGTGGAACGCCCGAGGCGCCGGGCCTGGTCCTGGCCCTGGACGAGGCCGAGGGGCATCACTGTACCGGCGTGGGCTATCGCGTCTCGGGCCACAGCGGGGCGGAAATCCTGGACTATCTGCGCGAGCGCGAGCTGGTGTCGGCCGCCTACCGCGAAGTTATCGCGCCGATCCGTCTTGAGACCGGCGAGGACGTGCCGGCGCTGACCTATGTGGTCGACCGCGATCACCACCAGTATCGGGGGAATCACACGGCGCACGAGACGGCCGAAATCATCGCAAGCGCCCATGGCCCGGCAGGCAGTAACCGCGAATATCTGCAAAATACCGTCAAAAGCCTGCGCAGACTGGGCTTGGACGATCCCGACCTCTTTGACATCGCCCGACGGGTCCAATCGCTGGGCTGAGCGCCTGTCAGTGCGGATCGGGCAGGCTACCCGGCATTTTCCACACCAGCGATGATGCGCATATGCCGCTGCACGATCGTGAACCAGTCTCCACTTTCGCTGATCTGCCGCAGCCCGTCATTGATGGCGGCGATCGCCTCGGCGCCGCGGGGATTGTCCCGACGCGCGACCGCGCGCAATCGTTCGACATGGGTCAGGGGCTCGATCACCAGAATTGCGTTCTCAAGTTCCAACCGGTTGACCAACGCGCGCGTCACCGACGCGTCGAGCGAGGCAAAATCAACCTCGCCCATGTCCAGGCGCTTGAGGCAGGTTTCGGGATCGGGGGCGGGCATCACCGTGACCCGATCCGGCAAAAGCCCCATCCAGACCAGGTCCGTCAATGGATAGCCATCGGGTCGGCACAACGTGCCCCCCTGCATCGCTTCGACGTCGCGGGCACGCGCCCAATCCCCTTCGGCGAGGGTGTAGAATTCGGTTACATGCTCGTAAAGCGCCTCGGATGCGATGAATTCCTCGCACAAGGCGCGCTCGGCCATCAGCAGTTCCCCGCGCGAGCAATCGGGATAGACCCAGGGAAAGCTGACATCGAAATGGCCGGATGGCAGCAACACCGACAGATGCGCTGGCCGATCATTGACAAAATCGACGACCGCGCGTGCGTCGTTGTTTTCCATGCCCCTGGTTCCAAGTGCGGCGGCCACGACCTCGGTGATCAGGCCGCCCTGTGGCAATTGCTGCCCCACAAACGGCGACAGCGGTCCTCCCGTAAGGAACCTAAGCGGCCGGGCCGCGTCTGCTGACTGAATAACCGGCCGTGGCGGGATCAGCATCTTCGAGTCGGCGGCCGCCATTGCCGCAGCGTCTGCCGAGGTCTGGGTCACATCGACGGGAATATCATCCTCGGACGTGCTTTCGGCCATCGCGTCCTGTGCCGCGCCTGGATCACAGGGTAGGACAAGGGGCATCCCGATCTCGATCAGGTTACGATCCCGTCCGATCAGGTCGCGGTTGCGCTGATACAGCTCCTCGGCCCGATCGCCATCGCCCAAGGCCTGTTCCGCAATCACGCGCAGTGTGTCGCCGCGCGCAACGGTATAGATCGGACACCCATCCGGATTATCAACGGATTGCCATTGCGCGGGTTCCTGATCCTGCCCAGCCGCAGGCCAGGCAACCAGGGCGCAAAGGATCGCCGACGCGGTCATCAAGACCGGCAGCGCAGCCCGCAACGGCAAACATAAGAGAGACACGACGACTTCCCCGTTTCTGAAGCTTCAGGGTAGCCCGGTGCCGCTTCACAAATCGTTAACCTGCAGCGATAGGCCTTATGACAAGCTTGCCGTCGGCCAATCCGGTCACCTCGACGCCGGTTCCCTCCTGGGGTTGGGGGGTGGTGTCTGCCCGAGCAGACCATCGCACGCCGTCAATCTCGACCGTGACTTCGCCATGGGCCACCCCCACGACCGACCCCCGGCGCCCGACCATCTGCGCACTGCGATCGTTGAGGTTTGTGGTTGGGTCGCCGCCATCGCCGTAGCGACGGACCAGTGCCCGCCCGGCGAAGGTCAACGCGACGCTGAGGGCGGCGTATGTTGCGACCTGCACCTCGCCCGGCATGGTCGGGACCAACGCGACGATCACTGCCATCAGCAACGCCGCCAGCCCCGGCCAGATCAGAAACAGCGAGAAGGTCGCCACCTCGACCGCGCCCAGACCAATACCAAACGCCACCCACCACCAGGGCGACAAACCTTCCAGAAACGAAAACACGCCGATGTCCATTGCCTAGCTCCCCTTGGCCGAGGTTGCCGCGGCGATGTCTCGGATGCCTTGGATCGAGCCCAGCAAGCTGGACGCTTCGAGCGGGATCATGACGGTTTTCGAATTGGGCGAGGCCGCGACATCCTTCAGCGCCTGGGTATAGCCCTGCGCCACAAAGTAGTTCACCGCCTGGACGTCACCAGCCGCGATTGCCTCGCTGACCAGTCGCGTCGCCTCGGCCTCGGCCTGGGCCTCGCGCTCGCGGGCTTCGGCGTCCAGAAACGCGGCCTCGCGCCGGCCCTCGGCCTCGCGGATCTGGCTCTCGCGCAGGCCTTCGGCCTTCAGGATTGCGGATTGTTTCTCGCCTTCTGCGGTCAGGATCTCGGCGCGGCGATCACGCTCGGCCTTCATCTGGCGGGCCATTGCCTCGGTGATGTCCTTGGGCGGTGCAAGGTCCTTGATTTCCACACGGGTCACTTTCACCCCCCATGGATTGCTGGCCTGGTCGATAACGGTCAGCAGCTTTGCATTGATGATATCCCGGTTCGACAAGCTCTCATCCAGATCCATCGACCCGATGACCGCACGGATGTTGGTCTGGCTGAGGTTTGACAGCGCGTGTTCCAGATTGCGCACCTCGTACGCGGCCTTGGCGGCATCGACGACCTGATAGAACGCCACCGCATCGGCTACGACCATCGCGTTGTCCTTGGTGATCACCTCCTGGCTGTCCACGTCCAGCACGGTCTCCATCATATTGATCCGTGCGCCGACCCTGTCCATGATCGGAACCAGAAACCTCAGACCCGGTTTCAGGGTTCGTGTGTAGCGGCCAAACCGCTCGACGGTCCACTCCTCCCCCTGGGGGACGGACTTGACCATCATGTAGATCAGGATCAGGGCAAAGATGAAAATGGCGAGCGCCGGGGCGCCGAAGGCTTCGAGCATACAATTGTCCCTTTTGTCGCTATACGGACACAATATATGGGGTTTCTGCTGCGTTGTTGCAACAAAACCCCCACGATTTCGCGTCTTGTGCGGCGCGGAAATGACAACTGGACCGCGCGCGTGGCCTGCGTAGAATAAGGATCAAAGCGCCGCGAAACGGCACTGGTTGAGGATCGACAGTACCCATGCTCATGGACCGCGAACAGGAGCCGCAATTCTCGCAGCCGATCCGGCAGATCGTGGTGATGATCATCATCCTTGTGCTGGTCGGTATCGGGTCGTTTCTTGCCTACCCGGCCGTATCGCCGATCTTTCTGGCCTCGCCCTACCTCAACGGTGTCATCCTGGCCGTTTTCG
>CAYWND010000013.1:0-16578 GCA_964459085.1 uncultured Oceanibium sp.
TGGCCCACATGAACCCGCTAGGCGTGTTATGCGCTGGGGATCTGGCCGAGCCTGCGTTGGCCGGGGCGACCGGACCCGCGCTGGCCGAGGACGCCCCGATACGCGAGGTGATCGAGGCGCTGAACACGTCGCGTGACCCGGTCGACGTGGTCCGCGATGGGCAGTCGGTAGGACGGATCACTGCCCGAGGGGTTCTGAAGAAGTTGCTCGACCCGCGGTGACGGGACCTCCGCGCCCCGAATTGGCGCAGCGGGGGCGCAGGGTTTGGCATGCCACCTAGGCCGTAGTCTCGTTCGGAAGGAACGTCAGCCCCTGACTCTTCCAGAAATGCAACAAGTCGATGAAGATCCAGTTTTCGGCCAGCTTGTCGCCCTCGCGCCGGTAGATGTCGATGACCCGCATATCGCCCGGGATGTCCGATCCCGGCAGGCCCATGAACCCTCCTGCAGGGGTCAGGGTCAGGTTCGGCCAGCCGAAAAAGCCGCCAAACCGACCTTCGGCCAACTTGGCGATGTGGCCGTTGAATTTGCGGTCGCGAAAGCCTGCGCGAAACGGACCCGCGTGCTGTTTGGCGTAGCGCTCGATCGTATAGGTCGCCCCGATCCCCTCGGGGCCCCACCACAGCATGTCCTCGTGCCAGGACCGACGCAACTCATCCTCAATCGAAACTTCTGACTGCCAGTCCCGCAGGTCATCGACCATCCGGTTGATCGCCCCAAGCGTGGCCGTCGCTTCGGCCGGGTCGTGGTCCCCGAACAAAACCCCGTCATGCCTGATGGGGCCAGGCTGAACCAGATGCTGCGCGGTCTGGGTGGGAAACGGCCCGACGCCCGCCTGCCGCATCAAGTGCGGAATGTCGAAATACATCGCCGTTTCCGAGATGCGGTCGCCTACGACACGGTGGAACTCGGCATAGCGCAGCATCGCGATCCTGCCGATAGGGGGAATACCCAGCCAAGGCTGGTCGAACAGTCCAAGAATATGACCCATCGAGACGACCCAGGTGGACGAAAAATCATCGATCTGATTCAACCCCGCAAAGAAGACATCTATCCGCCTCTGTCGATGGGCCAGGGACTGGGCAAGCGGCTGCCAGAACTGCCGCGCGACCGCATCCGGACCAGTGATTTCCCCGAACGGATGAAATCCCCGCCACGTCAGGTCCGGTGTACTGAGTCGCGCCATCGCAGCCGGTATTTCATCCGGGGAAGACGCATCGAGCTGGGCATAGTGTTCCAGAACGACGGACTTTTCATTCTGGAAGGATGTTTGGTTTTTCATAATTTTATCAGTAGGTTCGGGCAAATGGAACTGCGGCTGGGGCGGATGGTCAAGATCATTTTGCATACGTTTGCAAAAAAGTCTTGCCCGAGTTTGCATTCAAAGGCTAGCGTATTTGCATTCGTATGCAATCGGATTCCGGTGGGGAGCATTCATGGCCGAGATCAAGCTGCGCAACGTCTCCAAACGCTGGGGATCCTTTGTCGGGGTCGACGATTTCAACCTGACCATTGCGGATCGCGAGTTTCTGGTTCTGCTGGGGCCATCGGGATGCGGCAAGACCACCACCATGCGGATGATAGCCGGTCTGGAGGATGTGACAGATGGGTCCATCGAGATCGACGGCACGGTGGTGAACGATCTGGAACCGAAGGACCGGGACGTCGCGATGGTGTTCCAGTCCTACGCGCTCTACCCGAACATGAACGTGTACGACAACATCCGCTTTCCTTTGAAGGTCCGTAAGGTCCCCGAGGCCGAGCACGAAGAAAAGGTGATGCGCGCCGCCGACATGGTCGAGTTGCGCGACTTTCTGCATCGCAAACCGGCCGAGTTGTCGGGCGGCCAGCGGCAGCGTGTGGCACTGGCGCGAGCCATTGTGCGCGAACCCAACGTGTTCCTGATGGACGAGCCGCTGTCGAACCTGGACGCCAAGCTGCGCGTGTCGACCCGGGCACAGATCAAGAACCTGAGCCACGAACTGGCGGTGACGACTATTTACGTCACTCATGACCAGATCGAGGCGATGACGCTGGCTGATCGTGTCGTCGTGATGAAACACGGGATCGTCCAGCAGGTCGGCACCCCGACCGAGATCTACGACACGCCGTCCAACACCTTTGTCGCCAGCTTCATCGGCAACCCGGCGATGAACCTGATGGAGGGCGAGGTCAAGGGCGGAGTGTTTTCCGCGCAAAACGTGGAAATCTCCGGCCTCAGCGCGCCGGATGGCCCCCTGACACTTGGGTTCCGTGCGGAAGACGCCGGCATCGCTGGGGGCGAGGCCGGGCAGATTACAGCGCCGATCTACACGCTTGAGCTTTTGGGGGACGCCACCATGATCTCGGTCAGGGTGGGGGGCGCGTTGGTCTCGGTCAAGGCTGACAAGAACTTTCGGGCCGAGATTGGCGACACCGTTTCAATCACAGTCCCCGGCGACATCTGTCATCTGTTCGATGGCCAGTCGGGATCTCGGGTCTAGTGAATACCCGCGTCGCCCAACTGGGCGCGGGAGGTCCGGATGCGTGATTGCAAGGCGCATCCAAAATCGCAAAGAAACAGGGAGTACACGCATGTTTCTGAAGAAGATCGCCATAATCGGGGCTGTGGCGGGCCTGATGGGCACCGCCGCGTTCGCCGACGGCCATGCCAATTGCGGACCTGAAGGTCAGTCCATCCGCATCCTTGCGTCGGACTTCCCGGCGATTCACGCGGTCGCCGGCACGGCCGAAGAAAACTGCGGCGGTACGGCGGCCGAGTTCAGCCGCAACCACACGACCGAGGCGCGCGACATCATGAACGCCGCGCTGACGCCCGATCCGGCGGAATACACCTCCGTGATCGTGGCCAACTCAACGCTCACGCAGCTGATGAACGATGGGCTTGTGCGCCCGCTCAACGATCTTGTCGCGGCCCATGGCGACAACATCCCCGACAACCTGAAAATCACCATCGATGGCAACATCATGGCGATTGCCTTCATGGCGAACGCACAGCACCTCTTCTCGCGGACCGACGTCTTGGCGGAGGCGGGCGTTGATGAAGTTCCGACCACCTATGCCGATGTTCTGGCTGCTGCAGAAGCCATCCGCGCCGCAGGCATCATGGAAAACCCGATCGTGATGAACATGCAGGTCGGCTGGAACATCGCAGAGACCTTCAACACCATCTACCTCGCCCATGGCGGCCAGTTCTTTGAACCCGGCACCGCCAACCCGGCAATCAACTCCGAGGCTGGCATTGCCACGCTGGAAATGATGGCAGCACTGGCCGAATACGCGCATCCCGATCACCTGAGCCAGGCCTCGAACGAAACCCAGGCCACTTGGGAAGCGGGCCAGGCAGCGCTTGGCATCATGTGGGGCTCCCGCGGTGCGGTGATCCTCGATGATGAAGGCGCAATTGAAGGCGTGACAGAGAACACGGTTCTCTCCTCCGCTCCGATCGTGGACGGCGTTGGCATCCCAGGTGCGACGCTCTGGTGGGATGGCTTCACCATCGCATCGAACGTCTCGGACGCCGAAGCCGAAGCCACATTCGCCGCACTCGCCAGCGCACTGACACCTGAAATGGTGGCAGAGCATAATGACGACGCGGTCTGGTTGCTGGAAGGCTTCAACCCTGGCCCGGCAGCGGCGGGTGTTGCGGCAACCGCCCGAGGGGGTGCACAGCCCTACCCGATGGTTCCGCAGATCAACCTGCTGCACAACGCCCTCGGCACTGAGCTGTCGGACTTCATGCTCGGCAATGAAAGCGCCGAACAAGCGCTTTCCGATGCGGAAGCAGCCTACGTCACGACGGCGACCGAAGCAGGCTTCCTGCAATAAATCCTGATCACCGGCGGGGCCACACGGCCCCGCCATTCCTTCCGGGCACAGGGGCGCGCAACCATGAAACACAGGTCTTTCTTCTGGTTCATCCTACCGACCTTGTCGGCGATGGTCCTGTTCATTGCGTTGCCGATTGTGTCGGTCTTCGTGCAATCCCTGCATGTGGAGCACGAACAAATTCTGATCACGGTGGAAAACTGCGGTCCCTTCGGCTGTACCGAGGCGGTCGCCGTGGACCAGGAAGCCACCGAGGCTCTGCGCGCCGACGCGCCACTGGGCCGGTTCAACGGATTTGGCACCTACGCCAACCGCGCGCATCTGGCCTTTGGCGAGTTGGGAGAGGCCTGGCGCACCACGGAAACCATGGGTGAGTTCTGGAACCGGGTGATGAGCCTGCCGTTCTACCGCGCGCTGGCCTTCACGCTGACATATACGTTCATGGTCACTCCGTTTGTTCTGGTGCTGGGTCTCGCTATCGCTGTGGGCGTTAACAACCTGCCCAAGGTCTTCAAAGGCCTCACAATCTTCATGTCGCTTCTGCCCATGATGGTGCCGCCGGTTGTGGGCTCCCTCATCTTGCTGTGGATGGTCGATGCTGAGGGCATCATCGGTGCCACCATTCAATACATATTCAACGATCCAAACCTCAGTATCCGGGCCTCCGGGCCGCTGATGTGGATCATGCTCATCGTCTACGGCATCTGGTCGTCGATCCCCTTCAGCTTCATCGTCTTTTATGCCGGTCTGCAGACCGTGCCCGAAGATACCATGGAGGCCGCGCAGATCGATGGCGCCACCAAATGGCAACGCATGCGCCATGTGGTTGTGCCCCATCTGATGCCGCTGGTGGTCTTCATCACGCTGATCCAGCTCATGGACAACTTCCGTGTGTTCGAACCGATCATCAGCTTCCAGGCCGGCGCTTATGCCCAGTCGCTCAGCACGATCATCTACAACGACCTGCGTGAAGCCGGGAACCCGCTTTACGGCTCTGCTGGCGCAACTTCGATGCTGACGATCCTGGGCGTCGTGATCCTTCTGTCGCCGGTGCTTGTGCGCACCTATCGCGACTTCACCCGCAAAGCCACACACTGAGAGAGGGGACGTATCATGGCCACCAAGGCGCAATCCCGCATCACGCCCCTCACGGTCTTTTCCGTAGGCTTCGTCATCCTCTGGCTGATCATTGCCTCCTTCCCGTTCCTCTGGACGCTTTGGGGCAGCTTCAAGGTCCAGTCGGATTTCTTCTCGCGCGCGGACTGGACCAATGCGCTTTACGGCGTCTTCACCCGGCAGGAAACCGGCGGGGCCTTCACCACCCAAGGCTACTACGGCGCGTGGATCGGGGAAGAGTTCTGGCGCGCGGTCCTGAACACCCTGATCGTCGTCTTCTTCACAGTGACGATCTCGCTCACATTCGGCACCCTTGGCGGCTACGCGCTTGCGCGCTCAGGCTTCCGTTACGCCTTCTGGATCTTAATGCTGGCGCTCGTGTTCCGCGCCATGCCCCATATCACGCTGGTCTCGGGCTACCTTCTGCCGTTCTTCGAATGGAACGTCTGGGGCATCCTGCCCACCACCATCATCGTGCTTGTGGCCATCAACCAGCCCTTCACGCTGTGGATGCTCCATTCCTTCTTCAAGAACATTCCCAAGGACATGGACGAAAGCGCCATGGTCGATGGCTGCACCCGCTTTCAGGCCTTCCGCTATGTCATCATCCCGGTGATGTGGCCGGGTGTGATCACCACCGGACTCTTCTCCTTCCTCTTGGCCTATAACGACTTCGCCGTCACCGCGATGCTGCTCAGCTCGGAAAACCAGACGATGATCCCGGCTGTGGTGAGTTTCCTTGGCACCACCCAGGAAGCCGGCAACGTGATGTTTGCCGTGGCCGCCGTGGTCTCGGCCACAGCGCCGCTGTTTGTGCTGATCCTGTTCTTCCAGCGCCAGATCGTCAGCGGCCTGACCGCTGGGGCTGTCAAAGGATGAGCGGGGCACGACCGGAACAGGCGGTTCTGTCTCGCGACACGGACCTTTCGCGCACGGCCGATACCCAAGCGGTCATCGAGGGCATGGTCGACGGGCTGAACGATCATCGTATCGACGACATCGGCCAGTTCTTTGCCAACGGGTTTCGCTGGATCGGCAACCAGGGGTGCGGGACCAAGACCGGGTTGCAAGAGTTTCAGGACAACTGGCAGCGACCTTTTCAAGCCGCCTTTGGCGATAAAGTCTGCATCGACGAAGCGCGTCTTTATATGGGCGAATGGGCCGCGGCCTTTGGTCGACAAGAGGCGACGCATCGGGGCGATTTCATGGGCGTACCCGCGACCGGGAAACGGGTCGAGATCCGCTACATGGACTTTTGGAAAGTCGTGGACGGAAAGATCGTCGACAACTGGGTCATGGTCGATTTTCCCCATGTGCTGGCACAGCTGGGCGTCGATGTGTTCGACGGCCAGGGCTGGGAGGCATTTGACAGGGGCGAACGACGCCCCCCCACTCCCGATATTTGAGGTTGAGAAATGGCAATCCGACACCTGAAAACTGCAAAACCCGAGGAAGAACGCGCCGAGGATGACGCCAAGGTCCGCGCGGTCGTCGAGTCGACGCTGCACGAAATCGAAAACCAGGGCGACGCCGCGGTCCGCGCGTTGTCCGAGAAGTTCGACGGCTATTCACCGCCGAGCTTCCGGCTGAGCGCATCCGAGATCCAGGCGGCGATGCAGAAAGTGTCCGCGCGAGACATGGAAGACATCCGCTTTGCTCAGGATCAGATCCGGGCGTTTGCACAGGCCCAGCGCGCCTCGATGACCGATATCGAGGTCGAAACCATGCCGGGCGTCATCCTGGGCCATCGCAACATTCCGGTGCAATCGGTGGGTTGCTATGTGCCCGGTGGCAAGTTCCCGATGGTTGCCTCGGCTCATATGTCGGTGTTGACAGCCAGCGTGGCCGGTGTGCCGCGTATCGTTGCGTCGGCGCCGCCGCAGGCTGGCGAGCCGCATCCCGCAATCGTGGCAGCAATGCATATGGGCGGGGCGCACGAGATCTACGTTCTGGGTGGTATTCAGGCCGTTGGTGCCATGGCCATCGGGACCGAGACGATCGAACCGGTCCACATGCTGGTGGGGCCCGGCAACGCGTTTGTGGCCGAGGCCAAACGGCAGCTTTATGGCCGGGTCGGCATCGACCTGTTCGCCGGGCCGACGGAAACGATGGTGATTGCAGATCAAACGGTGGATGCCGAGATGTGCGCGACCGATCTGCTGGGGCAGGCGGAACACGGCTATAACTCACCTGCCGTTCTGGTCACGAATTCCGAGTCTCTGGCGCGCCAGACCATGGCCGAGATTGTGCGCATTCTAGGCATTCTGCCGACGGCGGAAACCGCCAGCGCCTCGTGGCGCGACTATGGCGAGGTGATCGTCTGCGATACCTATGACGAGATGCTGGACGTCGCCAATGATATCGCGTCCGAGCACGTTCAGATCATGACGGACCGCGACGACTGGTTTCTGGAGAACATGCACTCGTATGGCGCGTTGTTTTTGGGGCCGCGCACCAATGTGGCCAACGGCGACAAGGTGATCGGAACCAACCACACACTGCCGACCAAGAAGGCGGGTCGGTACACCGGCGGCCTGTGGGTCGGCAAGTTCTTGAAAACCCACAGCTATCAAAAGGTCTTAACCGACGAAGCGGCGACGACAGTGGGCGAGTACGGATCGCGCCTGTGCATGTTGGAGGGGTTTGTCGGTCACGCCGAGCAGTGCAACGTCCGGGTGCGCCGGTATGGGGGAGTAAACGTCCCCTATGGCGAGGCAGCACCGTACCGGCAGGCGGCAGAGTAAGGCATGCGGCAGAGAGTATGCGTGATATCGCGACCGTTTGAAGGCTTGGGCAGGTAGGGACGACATGAGCGACCCTCACACGCAGCACAAGGCATTGATCGGACCGTTGCGATCCGCGATGCGCGACTTTGACCCCGACGCAGTCCGGGCCGCATTGGCCGAGGTGGCCGCACCGGATGCGGTGTTCCGTCTGTGCCATCCATTCGGGGACATGATCGGACCGGATGCATTTTTTGATGGCGCCTATGCTGGCCTTCTGGACGCATGGCCCGATCTGGAACGCCGAGACTATATCGTTATGGCTGGCCAGACGCCCGAAGGCGCGGATTGGGTCGGGTGCGGCGGGTACTATTGCGGCACGTTCCTGGGGCCGTGGCTGGATATCCCGCCGACAGGTCACATGGTGCATATGCGGTTCCACGAGTTTTTTCGGTTCGAGAATGGCAAAGTCACCGAGTTCCAGGCGCTGTGGGACATCCCCGAAGTCATGATGCAGGCAAACGCCTGGCCGATGGCGCCCAGTCTGGGGCGCGAGTGGCATGTGCCCGGACCGGCCACGCAAGACGGTTTTGTCCCCGGCCCCTACGATACAGCGGCCAGTTCCGCATCGTGCCAGCATGTGATCGACATGCTGAGCGCGCTCAAACGCCATCCGTCCGAAGGTGGGCCCGAGGTTATGGAGATGGAGCGTTACTGGCATCCCCGCATGAGTTGGTACGGACCGGCCGGGATCGGCACCGGGCGCGGGTACTCGGGCTTTCGCAACTGGCATCAGATCCCGTTTCTGAACGGAATGCCCGACCGCGGTCAGTATATCGACCAGATCGAGTATCACTTTTTCGGGGATGGCGCGTATGTCGGGGTCACGGGCTGGCCCAACATGATCCAGACCGTCACCGATGACGGATGGATGGGCATCGCACCGTCGGGCAAGCGGATCACCATGCGCAGCCTGGACTTCTGGCGGATCGAAGAGGGTCGCATACGCGAAAACTGGGTTCTGGTCGACTTGCTGGACGCGTATCGGCAGCTGGGCGTCGATGTCTTTCATCGCCTGCGCGAGTTCAACAAGGCCAGGAACACAGGGCGGATCGACATCCCCTCTGGGATGCAGGCATGAGTGAGAAGGTGACATCGCTACAGGTGGCCGAGCGGGCCGGCGTCAGCCAGTCCGCCGTCAGCAGGGTGTTCACACCTGGCGCCTCGGCTTCGAAAAAAACGGCGGAAAAAGTCCGCAAGGCCGCGGCCGAGCTGGGCTATCGGCCGAATGTACTGGCGCGATCGCTGATCACCGGCAAAAGCCGGATGATCGGATTGGTGGTCGCCTATCTGGACAACTATTTCTATCCCGAAGCGCTGGAGAAGCTGTCCAATGCGCTGCAGGCACAGGGCTATCACGTGCTGGTTTTCATGGCCTCTCAGACTGCCGGGAACATCGATACGGTGCTGGATGAAATCCTGGACTATCAGGTCGACGGGATCATCATGGCGTCCGCCTCCATGTCCTCGGACCTGGCGTCCCGTTGTCAGAACGCGGGCGTGCCGGTGGTTCTGTTCAACCGAACGCAGGATATGAAAGGGCTGACCTCGGTCACATCGGACAATCGTCAGGGCGGCGAAGTGATCGGGCGGTTCCTGGTCGAGGGCGGCCATGCGCGCCTGGGGTTCATCGCTGGTTGGGAGGGCGCCTCGACCCAGCGGGACCGCGAGGCCGGGTTCCTTACTGCCCTGCGAGAGAGCGGGATGTCCCTGGCCGCGCGCGAGGTTGGCGACTTTCGGGCCGAGGTGGCAAGCGATGCCGCGCGGCGTATGTTCGACCGGCCTGCGGACGAGCGCCCCGATGCGGTCTTTGTCGCCAATGATCATATGGCCTTTGCAGTCATGGACGTTCTGCGCTCGGAGCTGGGTCTATCGGTGCCGGATGATGTGTCGGTTGTCGGCTTTGACGATGTACCACCGGCCGCCTGGGCCGCCTATGATCTGACCACCTATCGCCAGCCCGCCAACACCATGGTCAACGAGACTGTATCCGTGTTGATGGACATGATTGACGGCCCCTACAGCGACGCGACATCTGTCACCGTGGACGGCAAGCTGGTCGTTCGCAGCTCGGCCCGAAAACCCGAAGGATGGACCTTATGAAGGGATTCGATCCCAAATTCTCGGACTTCCCGGACTACATCCTGGGTATCACCAAAGAGATCTGGGAAGATCGCGGCATCGCGACACTGCATGACTACTATGCCCCCGACATCGTCGTTCGGTCCCCGGCCAGTGTTGTCGTTGGCAATGACACCGTGATCGGCGCAACCATGGCGACGCTGGCCGAGTTTCCGGACCGTCGTTTGCTGGGCGAGGACGTGATATGGACCGGCACGCCGGAAACCGGGATGCTAAGTTCGCATCGCATCCTGTCGACTGCGACGCATCTACGCGATGGGGTATACGGCGCAGCGACAGGCAAGACCCTGCGCTATCGGATCATTGCCGACTGCCATGCGATCAACAACCAGATTGATGACGAATGGCTGATCCGCGATCAGGGCGCGATTGTGCGCCAGATGGGTTGGGATCCGAAAGATTACGCTGCCGATCTGATCGCCCGCGAGGGCGGGCCGGGCGCCTGCGTTGCCCCCCTGACCCCCGACACCGATCGCGAGGGGCCCTATGCGGGCACCGGCAACGACAATGAATGGGGCGTGGCCTATGCCGATACGCTGACCCGGATCATGAATGCCGACATGGCCGTGATCCCAAAGGTCTATGACCGCGGCGTTCAGGCCGAGATCCCGGGGGGCGAGACCGCGCTGTCCCACGACGGTATCGACAGTTTCTGGATGGGCCTGCGCGCCAGCTTCCCCTCGGCCGAGTTCCGTATCGACCATCAGATCGGCCGCGAGGATCCAATGATGCCGCCGCGCGCCGCGATCCGGTGGAGCCTTTGGGGCAAGCATGACGGATGGGGCAGGTTCGGCACGCCGACCGGCGCAGATGTCTATGTCTTGGGCATCTCGCACGCCGAGTTCGGCCCCTGGGGCCTGCGCCGCGAATACACGCTGTTTGATGAAACCGCGATCTGGAAACAGATCCTGCTTAAGACCGGTTAGGCCAATGACACCTGCCCAGATGGAAACCCGCATCGTTCGCTATGGCGACCTTGTTCCCTGCAAGACCGCGTTCATTGACGCGCACACGCCCGGATCGGATCAGAAGGAAAACTTCACCATCATCGGTAGCGGAGTTTCTGAAAGCCCAGAACAGCATGTCCACATCCGTGACACGCCCGGGGTCAACATCGGGGCTGCTGGGCAGCCGCCCAAGTGCCGTAACAGCCTGCATTCCCACCGAACGGCCGAAGTGTTCTTCGTGCTCAAGGGGCGGTGGCGGTTTTTCTGGGGGCGCTGGGGCACTGCGGGCGAGGTCGTTTTGGAAGAGGGCGACATCTTCAACATCCCCACCGGGATCTTCCGCGGGTTCGAGAACATCGGTACCGACTATGGGATGATCATGGCGATCCTGGGCGGGGATGACGCCGGCGGCGGGGTCATCTGGGCACCGCAGGTGATCGAGGATGCGGCCGAGCACGGGCTGGTTCTGGCGGAAACGGGACGCTTGTATGACACCAAGAAAGGTGAGGCGCTGCCGGATGGTGTCGCGGCCATGCCGGTACTGACAACGGACGAGCTGGCGGGCTTCCCCGAGCCCTCGGCAAGGGATGTCGTGCCGGGCTATGTGGCGCGCTACTGGGATCTGATGGCGATGGCCGCAGGGCAGCCTGCCGATGTGATCGGAGAGGCCGCCGCCTTGAAGGACAAACCGGGCTTCGAGGTTGATTTTCTGACCCGTGGTTCGATCCCGAACACGGCCTACAGTACTGACCGGCACGAGATCCTGATGCCAGTACGCGGCCATTGGCGCCTGACCTGGGATGGCGGGTCGAAAGCGCTCAATCCCGGCGATACTTGCGCTGTGCCACCCGGCCTGCCCCACAGCCTGGTTCCCGCCATGACAGGCGAGGTCAGCCTTTACCGGGTCCGCAATACCGACGATCCCGCCGGTGCCACATGGACAAAGCAATGACCAAGATCGCAACCACTCATGTCGGCAGTCTGCCGCGCTCGCAGAACGTCGTGGATTTCATATTCGCGCGGGAACGCGACGAGGCCTACGACCGCGACGCCTTTGATGCCGCGATGATGCAGGCGGTGGACGACACAGTCCGCAAGCAGGCAGAGGCCGGGATAGATATCGTGTCCGATGGCGAGACCTCAAAGATTTCGTATGCGACCTACGTAAAGGACCGCTACACCGGCTTTTCCGGTGACAGCCCGCGCAACGCGCCCGCCGATCTGAAGATGTTCCCAAGCTTTCTTGAGCGCCTGGCCAACGATGGCGGCACTCCGAAGTACGCCCGGCCCATGTGCACGGGCGAGGTGCGGTCCAAGGGCCAGGGCGAGTTGGAGAAGGACATCTTCAACCTCAAAGCGGCGATGGACCGCCACGGCGTCAGCCGCGGGTTCATGAACGCGGCCTCTCCAGGGGTGATCTCGCTGTTTCTGCAGAATGACTACTATCCGTCGCGCGAGGCGTATCTAGCCGCGCTTGCGGACGCGATGAAGGCGGAATACGAGACGATCGTTGCAGCAGGCCTGGACTTGCAACTGGACTGCCCCGACCTGGCGCTGTCGCGGCACATGCTGTTCCCGGATCTGGATGACGAGGACTTCATCAAGGTCGCCGGGGCGCATGTCGAGGCGCTGAACCATGCGTTGGCGGATATCCCCGCAGATCGGGTTCGGGTCCACATCTGCTGGGGCAACTACGAGGGGCCCCATATCTGCGACATCCCGATGGACAAGATGTTTTCCACGCTGATGTCGGCCAAGGCGCGTTATCTGCTGTTCGAGACCTCGAACCCCCGGCACGCCCATGAATGGACCGTGTTCCGCGACCGCCGCGCCGAAATCCCCGACGACAAGGTTCTGGTGCCCGGCGTTCTGGATACGACCACGAATTTCGTGGAACACCCGGAACTGGTTGCCGAACGGGTCCGGAGATTTGCGGGCATCGTGGGGGCGGACCGGGTGATCGCAGGAACCGATTGCGGGTTTGGGACGTTCGCCGGATTCGGCGCGGTCGACCCGGACATCGCCTATGCCAAACTGGAAGCGCTTTCCGAGGGGGCGGCGCTGGCGAGCGCCTAAGGCTCTCGGGCCGTTTCTCTACGCTCCGGCGGGGGCAAGCCCTAGGATCTCGCGCGCCTCGGCGGGCGTTGCCACTGGCCGTTCGTATTTCTCGCACAGCTTGGCGGCACGAGTGATCAGGGCCGCGTTGGACGGGGCCAGCCGGTCGCGATCCAGCCGCACGTTATCCTCGAGCCCCGCTCGGGTATGACCGCCTGCGGCGATCGCCCATTCATTCACGACAACCTGGTTCGCCCCAATCCCCGCCGCACACCAGTTGGCCTGCGGTGCGCGGGTGCGCATGGTGTCGACGTAAAAATCGAACACCTCTCTGTCGGCGGGCATTGCATTCTTCACACCCATCACGAATTGGACATAGAGCTTGCCATACAAGGCCCCTTCGTCATGCAGTCGGATCGCCTGCAGGATGTGGCTGAGATCAAAGGCCTCGACCTCGGGCGTGACGTGATAGGTTCGCATCTCGGCCGCCAGCCAATCGACCAGATCCGGCGGGTTCTCATAGACCCGTGTGGGACAGTTGTTGGACCCCACCGACAGGCTGGCCATATCCGGTCGCAACGGCAGCATACCGCCGCGGGTCTGACCGGCCCCCGACCGCCCACCGGTAGAGAACTGAATGATCATGCCTGGGCAGTGCTGTTGCAGACCCTCCATCAGGCGTGCGAATTTCTCGGGATCGCTGGACGGGGTCTGATCGTCGTTGCGGACATGGGCATGGCAGATCGCGGCCCCGGCCTCGAATGCCTCTTGCGTGCTTTCGACCTGTTCGGAAACCGTGATCGGGACTGCCGGGTTGTTGGCCTTGGTCGGCAGGGATCCCGTTATTGCCACACACAAGATACACGGGCTAGTCATCTGGCATATCCTCCTGAGCCTCGATCCGACACCGTTCGCGCGGTATACCGGCACATCGCAAACATCGCCAGCCCCTGACGGGGCAATTGCCCATCGCGCATAGCCGTCTATGTTACGGTCGGCAATCGTCAAGCAGGAATTGTAGACCATGAAGACAACCTTGAGCGCCCTACTGGAGCAGCATCCCAATGACGCACCGGCCATCGGCGCGCCGGGGCGGGACTGGATGACCTATGGCGGCCTGCGGGACCTGACACAAACGGTCCGGGATCAGCTTCGCGCGGCTGGCGTCGGCCCAAGTGACCGGGTGGCGATTGTCCTGGCCAACGGCCCCGAGATGGCGACAGCCTTTGTCACCATAGCCCAGTCCGCTGTCACCGCGCCCTTGAACCCTGCCTATCGCGAGGATGAATACGCCTTCTACCTGGAAGACCTGTCCGCCAAGGCATTGCTGGTGGCAGATGACTATGACGGGCCTGCAATTGCCGCCGCCGCAAGGACCGAAACAACCGTTTTGCGCCTTTCGGCTGACACGAGCGCCCCGGCGGGCAGCTTCACGATCGCGGTCGGATCAGGCGCGCCTGCGGATGAGGCGACCGCTGTGGGCCCGGACGACACCGCCTTGATCCTGCATACCTCGGGCACGACGTCGCGCCCCAAGATCGTTCCGCTGACGCAGGCCAATGTCGCAGCGTCCGCCCAGCACATCGCAACCACGCTGAAGCTGGGCCCTGATGACCGCTGCCTGAATGTCATGCCGCTGTTTCACATCCACGGCCTTGTCGCGGCGGTGTCGGCTTCGCTGGCGGCCGGGGCCTCGATCTGGTGTGCGCCGGGTTTTGATGCCCTGCGGTTCTTTGGCTGGATGAAGGATGCTAGCCCGACCTGGTACACGGCGGTGCCCACCATGCACCAGGCGATCCTGTCGCGCGCAGCGCGCAATGCCGAAATTATCGAGGCCACGGGGCTGCGGTTCCTGCGATCCTCCTCGGCCTCGCTGCCGGCGCAGGTGATGGAGGAACTGGCCTCCGTGTTCGGCGCGCCTGTGGTCGAGGGGTACGGCATGACCGAGGCTGCGCATCAGATGGCCTCGAACCCCGTTGATCCCGGAACGCAAAAGCCGGGGTCGGTGGGTCTGGCCGCCGGTCCGGACGTGCGCATTGCGCATGAGGCCGAGGATCAGTTGGTCGAGGGGCTGGGCGAGGTGGTAATTTCCGGCCCCAATGTCACGCTTGGCTATGAGGGCAATCCAGAGGCCAACGCCAAGAGCTTTTTCATGGCCGACGGCCTGCGCTGGTTCCGTACCGGAGATCAGGGGCAGTTCGATGCCGATGGCTACCTGCACCTGACCGGCCGCCTGAAAGAGATCATCAATCGCGGCGGCGAAAAGGTCAGCCCGTTGGAGGTGGACGGCGTCCTGATGGACCACCCCGACATCGCGCAGGTCGTGACCTTTGCCCTGCCCCATCCGAAACTGGGCGAAGAGGTCGCCGCCGCCGTTGTCCTGCGCGACGGCGCCGAAAACACGACCGAACGGGACATTCGTGACTTTGCCGCCCAGCGCATGGCGGATTTCAAAGTGCCGCGCAAGGTGGTTCTGCTGGACGAGATCCCCAAGGGCGCCACCGGCAAGATGCAGCGGATCGGCATGGCCCAGAAACTGGGCCTGGTCGAGACGACGACATGAGGATCTGCATCTTCGGCGCCGGAGCGATCGGCGGCTACATGGGGGCCAAGCTGGCCCAGGCGGGGGCGGATGTCAGTCTGGTTGCGCGGGGTCCGCACCTGGCCGCAATGCGCCAAAACGGCCTGACCCTGATCGAGGATGGGGCCCGGACAACCCATGCGGTGACCGCCTCGGACGATCCGGCGGACCTGGGGCCGCAGGACTATGTCATTGTCACGCTCAAGGCGCATTCCGTGCCGCCGGTAGTGGACCGGATCAAGCAGCTGATGGGCAAGGGATCCACCATCGTCAGCGGCGTGAACGGCGTGCCCTGGTGGTATTTTCACAAGTTGGGGGGCCCCCTCGATGGCACCCGCTTGCACAGCGTCGACCCCGGCAATGTCCAGTGGGACGGCTTTGGCCCCGACAACGTGCTGGGCTGCGTGGTCTATCCTGCGGCCGAGGTGTCGGAACCCGGCGTGATCCATCATATCGAGGGCAACCGATTCTCGCTGGGGGAACCGGACGGGACGAAATCCGATCGCGCAATGGCGCTGTCGCGAGCTCTGACGGATGGGGGTCTGAAGGCGCCGGTGCGGCCAAGGTTGCGGGACGAGATCTGGGTCAAGCTGTGGGGGAACCTGTCGTTCAACCCGATCAGCGCGCTGACTGGCGCAACGCTTGACGTGTTGTGCACGGACCCCGGCACCCGGGCGGTTGCGCGGGCCATGATGGTCGAGGCGCAGGAGATTGCCGAGACACTGGGCGTCAAATTTCCGATCGATGTGGATCGGCGCATCGACGGCGGCGCTGCTGTCGGGGCGCATCGCACCTCGATGCTGCAGGATCTGGACGCCGGTCGCCCGATGGAGATCGACGCTTTGGTCGGATCGGTTCAGGAACTGGGGCGGATCACGGATATCCCAACCCCGACGATCGATACGGTACTGTCCCTGATCCGCCTGCGGGAGCGCAGCGCCGGTCTGGCCCCCTGAAGTCAGGCGGGTCGAGCCTGCTCCTCGGTCGGCAAAGGAAGGGTGGCAGGTGGCAGCGGCGCGCGGTCCAGGATCAGATCAGCGGCTTTTTCGCCGATCATGATCGTGGGCGCATTGGTGTTGCAGGACGGGATCCTCGGCATCACCGAGGCATCGCAGACCCGTAACCCG
>CAYWND010000014.1:0-16402 GCA_964459085.1 uncultured Oceanibium sp.
ATCGTCTCCAGCGTACGTCCCGTGGCCGCGATTACATCTGCAAGACGTTCTGCATTGGCGCGGTTCATCTGGGCATCGACCAACAGCGCGCTTTCCTCGCCCATCACGATGACCGAATCGACTTTGCCACCGAATGGATCAGCAGTGAAGACGCTGGCTTCGGTCGGTTTGGCCATCGCCCGGCCACCCAAAACTGCAAGCGCAGAGCCCGCGCCGGCGATTTCGATGAACCTGCGGCGGTCGAGAATAAACATGTGCCGTTCTCCTTGAGTTGCTATTCGGAACTTGGTTACTATGCGTAACTATAAGAAGCATGGAAGACGGCACTTTTGGGGAACCGAGTATGCAAAAGGGAACCAAGGGCAGGGCCTTGAAATACGATCCGAACATCTGTCCCTTTCGGCATGTTCTGGCAGAGATCGGGGACAAGTGGTCCCTGTTGGTGATCTTTACGTTGAAGGAGGACGAGAAGCGATTTTCGGAAGTTAAGCGCGAGATCGGGGATATCTCGCAGCGCATGTTAACCCAGACCCTGCGCAGCCTGGAGCGCGACGGCTATGTGCATCGCAAAGTGACGCCAACAATTCCGCCAAGGGTGGACTATCGGTTGTCTGACTTGGGCCGGTCCCTGCTGGATCAGCTTAGGCCAATCTCACTTTGGGCCCTCGACCATCGCGAGGCGATTACACGTGCCAGGGCAGAATACGATATGCGCCAGCAAGACACCTGAGCCCACTGGTCAACACCTCGGCCCGCCGATAGGGTCGCGGCCATGCTGCGCTATGCCGTCCGCCGTCTGGTTTCCCTCTCACTCGCCCTGGTCGTGGCCAGTCTGGTGGTGTTCTTTCTGCTGGAAATCGTACCGGGTGATCCTGCGGCGTATATGCTGGGCATCAACGCCAGTGAGGACACCGTCGCAGCACTGCGCGCCGAACTGGGGCTGGATAAGGGCCCGGTCGAGCGGTACCTCAGCTGGGCTGGAGGGCTGCTGACCGGCGATTTCGGCACGTCCTACACCTACCGAACACCGGTGGCGGGCATGATTGCGGATCGTCTGTGGGTTTCGCTGCCGCTGGCGCTCTATGCCCTCACCCTGTCCACGGTCATCGCCTTTCCCGTGGGTATACTGGCCGCGGCGCGACGGGGATCTTTGATAGACATAGGGATTATGGGAACCACCCAACTGGGTATTGCCATACCAAACTTCTGGTTCGCCATGATCCTGGTCCTGATCTTTTCGATCAATCTGGGCTGGTTCAGCGCAGGCGGCTTTGCCGGTTGGGAGGATGGATTTTTCTCTGGGATCAAAAGCCTGACCCTACCGGCAATAGCGCTGGCACTGCCGCAAGCGTCGATCCTCGCGCGGATCATCCGGTCCGCCCTGATCGACACGCTGGGCGAGGATTTCGTGCGAACCGCACGCGCCAAGGGACTTAGCCGCGGACAAGCGCTGCGCCGCCACGCGCTTAGGAACGCCATGATCCCGGTCCTGACCATCATCGGCCTGCAGTTTTCGTTCCTGTTGGCGGGCGGGATCATCATCGAAAACGTGTTCTACCTGCCAGGCCTTGGCCGCCTGATATTCCAGGCGATCGCCGCGCGGGACTTGATCGTCGTGGAAAGCGTGGTCATGCTGCTGGTCTTCGCCGTGATCCTGGTCACGTTCCTGGTGGATCTGGCCTACGCCGCGGTCGATCCACGGCTGAGGGGGCGGTAGATGCGCAACCTGATCCTGGGTGGCCTGATCGCCGTAGTATTCTCGGGCGCGGCACTTGTGTCCTATCTGTGGACACCTTTTGACGTGACTGCACTCGATATCCCCTCTCGGCTTAAGCCCCCAGGCGGCGCTTATCTGTTTGGAACAGACCACTTCGGTCGGGACATCCTGTCGATGACAATGGTCGGGGCACGAGTATCCATTGCGGTTGCCTTTGTCGCCGTCGGAATCGGGATGATCATCGGGGTGCCACTTGGACTGGCGGCCGCCGCGCGACCCGGCAGCCTGATCGACGAGATCATAATGCGCACCAATGACCTGATCTTCGCGTTTCCGTCGCTGCTGATTGCGATCCTGATCACCGCCGTTTTCGGACCCTCGGCGCTGAACGCAATCATCGCCATCGGCATCTTCAACATCCCCGTATTTGCCCGCCTTTCGCGCGGTGCCGCGTTGTCGCTGTGGACCCGCGAGTTCATCCTGGCCGCGCGGGTCGCGGGCAAGGGCGCCACGCGCATCTCGGTTGAACACATCCTGCCCAACATCGCGAACCTGTTGATCGTGCAAGGCACCATCCAGTTCAGCCTGGGCATCCTGGCCGAGGCCGGGCTGTCCTATGTCGGGCTAGGTGCGCAGCCACCTACACCAAGTTGGGGCCGTATGTTGGCCGAGGCGCAGACGATGATCTCGATCGCGCCGCACCTGGCGCTTTTTCCCGGCCTGTCCATTATCCTCACGGTCCTGGGCCTGAACCTGATGGGCGACGGCCTGCGCGACCTTCTGGATCCGCGACTGAGACGAGAGCGGTCATGAGCCTGCTGACCATCAGCCATCTCGATCTGGACATCGGGGACACGCCTATTCTGCGCGGCGTCTCGCTGGCTGTCGAACCCGGCCGCATCCTGGGCCTGATCGGCGAAAGCGGATCGGGAAAGTCGATGACCGCGTTTTCGATCATGCGCCTGTTGCCCCAGGGCGCGCGCCTGTCCGGATCGATCAAATTCGCAAGCTACGATCTGGCTACCGCCACCGAGGCGCAGATGTGCGACCTGCGCGGGGATGAAATCGGCATGGTGTTTCAGGAACCCATGACCGCCCTGAACCCGCTGCAGACCATCGGCGATCAGGTTTCCGAAACCGTCCGCTTCCATTCCAATGCCGGACCGGCCGAGGCCCGGCGCATCGCCCGTGAAACGCTCGATCGCGTGGGCTTGCCCGAGCCCGAGTTTCCGCTCACCCGTTATCCGCACGAGTTGTCCGGTGGCCAGCGCCAGCGCGTCGTGATCGCGGCTGCAATTGCGCGGCGGCCGAAACTGTTGATCGCCGATGAACCTACAACGGCGCTGGATGTGACCACTCAGGCGCAGATTCTGACCCTGATCCGGCGGCTGGTGGACGAGGACGGAATGGGCGCGATCTTTATCAGTCACGACCTGGCCGTGATTTCCGATATCGCGGATGACGTGGCTATCATGCGCCACGGCGAGATCCTCGAGGCAGGCCCTGTGCAAGAGGTGTTTGCCCATCGCCGACACCCCTATACCAAGCTGTTGTTCGAGGCTTCGACCCACCAACCGCACCGCGACGGTTCGGCGCAAGAGGCCGCTCTGTTGTCCGTCGAAGGGGCCGTACGCACCTATCCTGGCCGACGGCAGGGCTTTCTGGGCCGGTCAGCCCCGGTTCAGGCAGTGCGCGGCGTCAGTTTCCAGTTGCGCCACGGCGAGAGCCTTGGCCTGGTTGGTGAAAGCGGCTGCGGCAAGTCTACTTTGACCCGTGCGATCTTGGGGCTGGAGCCGCTTCAGGGGGGGGCGATCCGGCTGGATGGCCGCGAGATCGCCGAGCCGGTGCCCCCCGATCTGCGCGCCCGCATGCAGGTCGTGTTCCAGGATCCCTTTGGTTCGTTCAACCCCCGGCACAAGGTCAGCCGGGTCATCTGCGAGCCGTTCCATCTGATGGGCACCCCGCCCACCGGCCCGGCACGCGCAACGGCCATCGCCGAGGCGCTTGAGGCTGTGGGGCTTGAAGCAGCGGACGCCGACAAGTACCCGCACGAGTTTTCCGGCGGCCAGCGTCAGCGTATCGCGATCGCCCGCGCCTTGATCATCAAGCCGGATCTGATCGTTTTGGACGAAGCGGTATCAGCACTGGATGTCCAGGTGCGCGCCCAGATCCTGGATCTATTGGCCGATCTGGCCGGGCGGTTTCACCTCAGCTACCTTTTCATCAGTCACGACCTGCATGTCGTCCGCCGCGTCACAGACCGCGTTCTGGTGATGCAACGCGGCCAGATTGTCGAGGAAGGCGAAACCGAAAGCGTCTTTGCCAACCCCACGCACCCCTACACGCGGCAACTGCTGGATGCCGCGCCAAGCCTGGAAAGGAGCGCCTGATGGACGCGCTGTGGTTCGACCCGACCGAGTTTCTGATCGCGGGCCGTTGGCTACCCGCTCGCCGCACCCTGACGCTGGAAAACCCTTCCACCGGCGCGGCACTGGCAGAGATCGCACGCGGCTCCGACACGGATGTCGCAATGGCGGTGCAAGGTGCGACCGAGGGCCTGGCGGGTGAATGGGGGCGGATGCCAGCGGCCGAGCGCGGCCGGATACTCGCGCGGCTGGGACGGCTAATCGAGGATCGGAGGGGCGATCTGGCGACGCTCGAAGCGCTGGACGTGGGCAAACCGCTAAAGCAGGCACAGGCGGACGCAGTGGCGCTGGCGCGATACATGGAATTTTACGGCGGCGCCGCCGACAAGGTGATGGGCGAAACAATCCCGTTTCAGGACGGCTATACCGTCTATACCCTGCGCGAACCCCATGGCGTCACGGGCCATATTGTACCCTGGAATTACCCGATGCAGATCATCGGCCGCTCGGTCGGTGCGGCGCTGGCGATGGGCAACTCTTGCGTCCTGAAACCGGCGGAAGAGGCTTGCCTCACAGCACTCGCCTTTGCCCGGCTGGCCGAAGAGGCCGGACTGCCGCCCGGCGCGCTGAACGTCGTGCCGGGACTGGGGGAAGAGGCGGGCGCGGCATTGGCGGCGCATCCCGGCATCCACCACATTTCGTTCACAGGTTCTGTCGGGGTGGGATCGCTGATCCAGCAGGCGGCCAGTCACAACATCGTGCCCGTAACACTGGAGCTGGGCGGCAAAAGCCCCCAGTTGGTCTTTGCGGATGCCGACATTGATGCGGCGCTGCCCTTTCTGGTCAATGCTGGCATCCAGAATGCGGGCCAGACCTGTTCCGCAGCGTCGCGTATCCTGATCCAGCGCGAAATTTTCGACGATGTGTCCAGCAGGATGGCCAACGCCTATAGGGCGCTGCGTGTAGGACCTGCGATGGAGGATCTGGATGTCGGACCCCTGATTTCGGCCCGCCAACGGCAGATCGTGCAAGGATATGTGGACCAGGCCGCAACGGATCAGGTGCTGGCGCAGGCGACCCTGGGCGACGTACCGGCGGGCGGGCACTACCTGGCGCCGACCCTGATCTCGGGCGTCAGTCCTGATGCTGCCCTGGCCCGCGAGGAGGTCTTTGGCCCCGTTCAGGTGCTGCTGCCCTTCGAAGACGAGGCCGATGCTGTCAGGATCTCCAACGGCACGGACTATGGCCTGGTAGCTGGCGTCTGGACCCGCGACGGCGGGCGGCAGATGCGACTGGCCAAACTGCTGCGCGCGGGGCAGGTTTTCATCAACAATTACGGCGCGGGCGGGGGGGTCGAGCTGCCCTTCGGCGGCGTTGGGAAATCCGGGCACGGTCGCGAAAAGGGGTTTGAGGCGCTCTATGGCTTCTCTACGCTCAAGACCGTGGCCGCGAAACATGACTGAGGGGTTCGCATGAGACTACAGGGCAAACGCGCCATCGTGACCGGCGGCGCCTCGGGCTTTGGCGCCGGGATCGTCCGCAAGTTCGCGGCCGAGGGCGCGCGGGTGATGGTCGCGGATATCAATGGCAACGGCGCTGCCGCCTTGGCAGCCGAGATTGGCGGTCAGGCCTGCCGGATCGACGTCTCGGCATCCCAGGATTGGGCGGCGATGCGGGCGCAGGCTGATGCGGCCTGGGGCGGTGTCGATATTCTGGTCAACAATGCAGGCATCACTCATTTGCCCAAGCCATTGGAAGAAGTCGACGAGGATGAATTCGACCGGGTGCTGGCGGTCAATGCCAAGTCAGTCTATCTGAGCGCACGCCACTTTGTGCCCGCTATGAAGGCGCAAGGGTCCGGCGCGATCCTGAACGTAGCCTCGACCGCCGGTCTCAGCCCCAGGCCAAACCTGAACTGGTACAACGCCTCCAAAGGCTGGATGATCACCGCGACGCGGACGATGGCGGTTGAACTTGCCCCTGCGAGAGTCCGTGTGAACGCGCTGTGCCCGGTGGCGGGCGAGACACCGCTGCTGAAATCCTTCATGGGCGAAGACACACCCGAAATGCGGGCCAAGTTTCTGGCGACCATCCCGATCGGACGCTTTTCACAGCCCGAGGATCTGGGGAATGCGGCGGCGTTCCTGTGCTCGGACGAGGCCAGCATGATCACCGGCGTGGCGCTCGAGGTCGATGGCGGGCGGTGCATCTGACATGCGGCCGGGCGCGCGAAATCTGATCACGGATGTGGCCGGACTGAGGGTTGGCAACGCGGATGACGACCGGTTGCTGTCGGGCGTGACCTGCCTGACCTCGGATACCCCGTTTACTGCCGCCGTGGACATACGCGGCGGGGCACCGGGTACGCGCGAGATCGCCCTTCTGGACCCGGACAAGACCGTGACACAGGTTGACGCCCTCGTTCTCTCAGGCGGGTCGGCCTTTGGGCTGGACGCGGCCGGGGGCGTCATGGATCGGCTCAGATCGCAGGGCCGCGGATACGCCGTCGGTCCCGCTCGCGTACCGATCGTCCCGTCCGCCATCCTTTTTGACCTGCTGAACGGTGGTCACAAGGACTGGGACGAGACGCCCTATCCCGCCCTGGGGCGGGTCGCGTTCGATACCGCCCAGTCGGATTTCGAGTTGGGCAGTGCGGGGGCTGGCAAAGGTGCGACCACCGCCCGCGTGCGCGGCGGCCTGGGGTCTGCCAGTTGGGTTCTGGATGACGGGACAACAGTGGGCGCCTTGGTGGCGGCCAATCCCGTGGGCTGCGCCACCATTCCCGGCACAAGGCACTTCTGGGCTTGGGCGGACGAGTGGCAGGGGGAATTCGGCGGCCTGGGACCGCCAGACAGTCCCCCCGCGCCCCTGACCGCAGCCGACATCAAACTGGGGCGGCAAGCAGCACATGGGGCCAACACCACAATTGCGATTGTCGCCACCGACGCGGCGTTGGACACCGGTAGGCTGAAACGCCTGGCAACGGCCGCGCATGATGGGCTGGCACGCGCGGTGCAGCCGTCACATACGCCGATGGATGGGGATCTTGTCTTTGCCGTATCGACCAGGCGGCGCAGTGACCAAACAACCCCGGCTCAGGCCGCGATGCTGGGACACGCGGCTGCAACCTGCCTGTCGCGTGCCGTGGCCCGCGCGATCTTTCTGGCCGAACCCGGCAGCGGGGGTCGGCCCGCCTATCAGGACCTTTCCTGAATCAGCTTGGCCAGTTGTCCCCGGATCTTCGTCGGCACCGGTTCGGTCAGCTTCAGGACCCGCTCGCCCTCGAACATACCCAACTGGCCGGCAGCCAGCACAGATTGATATTCAGTGCCAATGCTTTGCGTCATCTCAATCCCACCGACCGCATTGCCCGGCACCGGAATGACCTGGCCAGGCTCCAATCGCTGCAAATCCGCAAGCGACATGTCGAACCGGTGAAGAATTGAATGAAGTGGCACTTCGGCCTCGGACGTGCACTTGCGCATATGGGTCAGCCACAAGTCGTTGGGCGGCACATAGTCATTCACATCCGTACGCAACATTGATGCCCGCAGAACGTCTAGGATCGACAACGGCATAATCAGATCGAAATCGCCCGAACGGGCAGCTTCGCCGATGTCCAGACTGACGGTGATCAGCATCACGTCCGACGACTTCGGCGCAATCCGCACGGTGTTGATGTCCTGCTTGTGCCCCGCCACGCGAAATTCCGTATCCAGCGGCACGCCAAGGCTTTCCTCGACCGATTTCGAGAAACTGGCAAGTATCGCGGCGAAGATGTCCATACACAGCTGAGCATCGATCGAGGTGAAGCTGCGCGTTGTCAGCTGCGGCGCGGTGGCCGGATCGCCGCCCATCCGCATATCCACGATATGATAGACCAGATCCGCGCCCAGATTGATGATGCCCAAGCGATCGGTGCTGTCTGTTTCAATCACACCAAGCATCGAGGGCACAGGGATATTTTCGCTGACCTCAGAGAGTTTGGAAACTTCACTCTCCAGGATCAGGGCACCGATCATCGTCTTGAGAATCGGCCTTAGATTGTCTTCGAGAATGCGCCCGAAGTTTTCTCCGATCAGCTCGAGGTCCGGCAGCGGCGAGCGGCCCACCCGGCGACTCTCGAGCATTCTGTTCAGAACTGGGGATTCGGTTTCAACGTCCAAGGTGGCAACTCCGGATCTGGCTGCTCCGCTTTCTAGGGGGAATTCCCGACAACTTGGTTAACGACACCCTGCCTGCAGGCAACAGACCAGATCGAGGGCCGCTAACGCTTGGCTAACAGTTCTGGCCTAGACCTGTTGGCGGGTAATTAAGGGGACTGGGGATGGCTGACGAAGATGTCCGCCCGATAATCATTCGGCGCAAGAACGTGGTGGAAGGCGGCCATCACGGTGGCGCGTGGAAAGTGGCTTATGCGGACTTCGTCACCGCGATGATGGCGTTCTTTCTGCTGATGTGGCTGCTCAACGCGACGACCGAGGATCAGCGCAAAGGACTGGCAGACTACTTCAGCCCATCGATCCCAGTGCACAGGACCTCGGGCGGCGGGGAAGGCCCGTTCGCTGGCGACACAGTGCAATCCGAACGGACAATGACCCAAAGCGGCACCGGCGCCAGCAAGAACAGGCCAACCGAGGAACGCCAGTCCCGTGGCGAAACCGGCGTTGATAACGAGGCCACAAAGGATAGCGGTCTACAAGGCATTGCTGAGGCACTGTTGGCGCGTGGCGGCGAAAGCGCTGTGGCAGACCGGCTGCTCAAACATGTTCGCACCCGCGTCACGGACGAGGGTCTGGTGATCGAGGCCTTCGATCTGCCGGATATGCCCCTGTTCGAGGACGGCGAGGCCGTCCCGACCCAGCGGATGCGCGATCTCATGGTTCTGATCGGCGACGTGGTCGGCATGGTCACCAACAGTATGGCGATCGACAACCACCTTAGGACACCGCAGATCCGGCGCCCGGAAACGCCGGGTTGGACGCTGACCGCAAGCCGCGCGCTGGTGGTGCGGCAAATGCTGTCAAACGCCGGGACCGACCCCGAGCGCTTTCAGCGGGTGACGGGCGAGGCTGACCGCGTTCCGGTTCAGGCCGACCCGCAGGACGTCCGTAATGAGCGCACTGAAATCATCCTGTTGCGATCCGACACGGCGCCCGACGGCTAATGCCGACCGGGGCGATATCAACGGCATTTTACGCTTAGCCGCTTGTTAAGGGCACTGGCCCAAGACTGCCCGGCAAGTTGGGGTGAACCGCCCCTCGCAGCTGAGAAAAGGACACCGGATGAGCATTTCTTCGTCGCTGAACGCAGGTGTAAGCGGGCTAAGCTCGAACGCCAGCAAACTGGCCACTGTTTCCGATAACATCGCAAATTCAGGAACTTACGGCTATAAGCGTGCTGACATCGACTTCTCCTCGCTGGTGATCGCGCAACGCGAAGGCACCTATTCGGCAGGCGGCGTGCGGGTTGATTCGTACCGCGAAGTTGATGCCCGTGGAACGCTCGTTTCGACGGCGAACGCGACGGATATCTCGATCGGCGGTCGAGGTATGCTGCCGGTCACGCCGGTGTCGGCGGTCGACAACAACGGCACCAGCTTTCCGCTGCAACTTGTGACAACAGGCTCGTTCCGGCAGGACGCGAACGGATATCTGCGTACTGAAAGTGGTCTGGCGCTTATGGGCTTTCCGGCGGATCCTGACGGAAACGTCCCGGTCCAACCCCGCGACAGTTCGGCCGGGCTGGAACCGGTGATCGTCAATCGCAACCAGTTCGCGGCCTCTCCGACGACCGAAATCACGCTGGGGGCCAACCTGCCGGCCGAGGCGACGCAGGCCGGATCGCCCGGTACTCCGCTGGAGATTTCGGTCGAGTACTTTGACAACACCGGCGCATCGCAGACCCTTTTGGCCGAATTCACGCCAACTGTTCCCGCAACCGGACAGTCTAACGAGTGGACCATGGTGCTGACGGATCAGGCGCAAGGCGGGGTCGTTGTCGGCGAATTCACGATTCAGTTCGATGCAACGACCGCAAACGGTGGATCGATCCTGTCTGTAACACCCGTGACCGGAACCTACGACGCCGTCACGGGCGCGGCCACCGTCAATGTCGATCGTGGACCGATCGAGATCAATATCGGATCGCCCGGGTTGGGCAGCCAGTTGACCCAGCTCTCGGCCGAATTTGCGCCCACGGCAATCTCCAAGAACGGTGCACCGGTCGGGACACTCACAGGTGTCACGATTGACGAAAACGGCTTCCTGACGGCCACCTACGACACAGGGTTTTCGCGCGTTATCTATCAGATCCCACTGGCGGACGTGCCCAATCTGAACGGCCTTACCGCGCTCGACAATCAGGCCTTCGCGATCTCGGCGGACAGTGGCCCGCTCTATCTTTGGGACGCAGGCGACGGCCCGACCGGATCCACAATCGGCTTTGCGCGCGAGGAATCGACCGCCGACATCGCCGCGGAACTCACCCAGCTGATCGAAACGCAGCGCGCATATTCGTCCAACGCCCGGGTAATCCAGACCGTCGACGAGATGTTGCAGGAAACCACCAATATCAAGCGATAAGACCTACTTGCAGAGGCCTGAGAGATGAGCATCACAGCGGCGCTTTCCAATGCCCTGACCGGTTTGCGCGCCAGCTCGCGCGAGGCAGAGCTGGTATCCGACAATGTCGCCAATGCCCTGACGCCAGGCTACACGCGCCGGGTGGCAGAGCTGTCTGCCAATGTGGTGGACGGTCGGGGAACGGGGGTAGAGGTTTCGGCCATACGACTTGCCAGCGATCCCATCACCCTGGCCGAACGGCGCCGGTCGGATGCGGCCCTGGGGGCCCAGGATACGCTGGTCAATTCGCTCGCCCGCATTTCAGACAGGTTCGGCGACCCGTCCGAGGGTACAGCTCTGGCCTCGCGCTTGGCCGAGTTCGAGCAGGCGTTGCTGGCTTCGTCCAACGATCCAGTATCCGAAACAAATCTCACCAACGTCCTGTCGTCAGCCAAGCAGATCACCGCCACGCTGGATACCCTCGCGCAAGAGGTTCAGAGCGCGCGGATGGACGCCGATAGCGATATTGCCGATCAGGTTGATACACTGAATGCCAGTCTCGCCTCGATCGAAACGCTCAACCGCGAGATCCGCAGCCGTACCCTGGCTGGCGGAGACACGGCAGCATTGCTCGATCAGCGCAAGGCGCAGATTGACAGCATCGCGACGATTGTCCCGGTTCGGACGGTCCCGCGCGAGGATGGGACGGTCGCGCTCTACACCAAAGGCGGCGCCACTCTGATCGATGGCCCGGCCTCCGAGTTCGAGTTTACGGCCACCCCGCTGATCACGCAGGGCATGTCCCTTGCCAACGGTGCATTGTCCGGCCTCACGCTCAATGGCCGGGCGGTGGATATCGGCAATGGTGCGGGGATATTGGAAGGCGGGTCGCTGGCACAGCTTTTTGATCTTCGCGACAACCGTTTGCCCGAGATTGCAAACCAGTTGGATGGCATGGCGTTCGAGGTTGCATCGCGGTTTCAGGATTCCGCCGTCGACCCCACCATCGCGGTAGGGGCGGGAGGGCTCTTCACCGATGGTGGCACTGCTGTCTCGGCCGTCACGATCGAGGGGCTTGCCGGACGCCTGTCGGTGTCGGCACAGGTCGATCCCGATCAGGGCGGCGAACTCTACCGGTTGCGCGTCGGACTTTACGCCGCAGCACCGGGCGATTCCGGGGACAGCACCATTTTGTCCGCGCTCTATGGCGCGGCGATCGACCCTCGGGTTCCCAATGCCGGCCTGGGCCTTCTGGGTGCGAACGGGCTCTCGGGGCTGGCTGCGGGACTGACCTCGCAGATCAGCGGTGACGCTGCCCGCGCGGAAGAGGAACAATCCTATCTTGCGGCCCTCAATACCGAGTTGCGCGACACCGAAAGCGGATCGACCGGCGTGAACACCGATACCGAGTTGCAGCGGCTTTTGCTGGTTGAACAATCCTACGCCGCCAATGCGCGCGTTATCACCGTCGCGGACCAGTTGATCCGTCGCCTGCTGGAGATCTAGATGAGCACCTTGCCCCTGTCCGACTTCGCTGCCGGCCTGAGACTGGAGAGCCGCCTTGTCAATTTGCGTGCCGATCTCGAACGCGCCGGAGAAGAGCTGACAACCGGCCGGGTCGCGGACTATTCCGGTTTCAGCGGCCCCGCCTTGCAGCGCGCCTTCGCGTTCGAGGCTGACGACAAACTTTTGGCCCAGTCGGAAACGGATCTGGGGCGCGCACTGAACCGCGCCTCGGCCGCTCAGGCCGCGCTGGGCAGCATCGACGCGGCGTTGGGGACCAGCGGTACCGACCTGCTGGCTGCACTGGGTCGCGGTGACCCGGTTTCCGCGAACACCTATCTCGAAGAGATTTCCCAGGCCTATGATGCAACGGTTGCATCCCTGAACACTCGCTATGCGGGCCGCGCCCAGTTTGCCGGTGCGGCCGAAGACGGATATGCGCTGGCCGACAGTTCCGTCATGCTGAACGACATCCGTACGATCCTGGCCGCCGCGCCCGATGCAGCAACCGCCCGCGCGGACATCGACACGTATTTCGGGGCCGCCGGCGGGTTCGAGACCTCGATCTATCTCGGCTCGTCCCAGGATGCTGCGCCGGTGCGCATCCCCGACGGCACTGGGCAGGACTATCTGGTCCGGGCCGACAGCCAGGAGATGCGCGACACACTGAAGGCCCTTGTATCCCTGGCCGCAATTCAGGGCGGTGGCTTTGGCGGGTCGGCCGCCGAGGAGGAAGCTTTCACCGAGGCCGCGGCGCTGGACCTGCAAGAGGCGGGGACCGACATCACGGCCCTGCGCGCCAGAATCGGAGTTGCCGAAGAGGCCCTGAGCATTGGCGTCGACGAGGTTCAGGCTGAACGCAATGCACTCGCCCGCGCCACCAACGATCTGGTCGGGGTCGATCCGTTTGTCGCGGCCACCCGGTTCAACGACCTGCAAGGCCAGCTTGAGAGCCTTTATACCGTCACGGCGCGCCTCTCCGGCCTCAGCCTCACGAACTTCCTCAGATGATCCTGCTCCGCCACCTCTGCGCCATCGTCGGCGCGCTGATCCTGATCGCCCTACCTGGCCCTCACACGGACCCTGCGGACGCCGCTCAGGCCCGGATCAAGGACCTTGTGGAATTCGACGGGGTTCGGGGCAACGATCTGGTCGGCTATGGCCTGGTCGTGGGCCTGAACGGCACCGGGGACGGGATCCGAAACTCGCCGTTCACCGAAGAGTCGGTGGTCAACCTGCTGGAGCGGTTGGGGATCAACGTCACAGGCGAGCAATTCCGGCCCCGCAATGTCGCTGCGGTTCTGGTCACCGGGGTGTTGCCACCTTTCGCACGGACGGGAAGCACGATCGACGTCACCGTCTCGACCATTGGCGATGCTTCGTCGCTTTTGGGCGGGACCCTGATCATGACACCGCTCAATGCGGCCGACGGTCAAATCTATGCCGTCGCGCAGGGGTCCGTGATCGCCGGGGGGGCCAGTGCCCAGGGCGACGGCGCAAGCGTCACGGAAGGCGTGCCCACCGCCGGTGTCATTCCGTCCGGTGCGCGAATTGAGCGCGAGATCGAGTTCACCTTCGAGAACCTGCCCGAGATGCGGCTGGCCCTGCGCAACCCGGATTTCACGACGGCGGCGCGGATCGCGGATGCCATCAACGCCGAAGTGCCGGGGCGCATCGCGCGGGCGGTGGATTCCGGGACAGTCACGCTCGACACCGATCGCAAGGGATTGCCGCCCCTGCCGCAATTGCTGGCCGTCCTGGAGAACATCGAGGTGCGCCCCGACCTCAAGGCAAGAGTCGTTGTTGATCAGCGGTCCGGTACGATCGTTCTGGGGTCTGATGTCCGCATCAGCCGCGTCGCAGTCACCCAAGGCAATCTGACCCTTCGCGTCCAGGAAACACCCGTCGCCCTGCAGCAGAACCCGTTCGCACCGGACGGTGCGCCGATCATCCTGCCCCGCACCCAGGTCGCCCTGGACGAAGGGGAATCGCCTGGGCTGACCCTGGTTGATGACTCCGTTTCGCTGCCCGAGGTGATCGAAGGGCTGAATGCCTTAGGCGTCAGTCCCCGAGACATGATCGACATTCTCAAGGCCATCAAGGCCGCCGGGGCCCTGCACGCGGAATTCGTCGTACAGTAAGCGGGTCGGACTGATCCGGCCCCCTGCTCTTGCCTGGTGGCACCAGAGTAATCCCCTAAAACGAAGGCGGTCGTGCGATGGTCTGATTGCGCTTGATTTCCCGCGCCGACTTGTTAGGGCATGGATCCGTTCTCTGGCAGGATCCGGTATGGCGACGACTCGCGGAAATGCTCTTTGGCTGCGCCTGGTCTTTGCGCTGAACGGCGTTGCTATCGCCACATGGTTTCCCAGGATCCCGGATGTGAAATCCACGCTGCAACTGGACCTGTTCTGGTTGTCGATCTGCTTTTTCATGCTGCCCGTCGGCACCCTGGTAGGGTTTGCGTTTGCCACAAGACTGATGCAGCGGTTCGGCGCGCGCCGTACGACGGTCATCGCCGGTGCGACGATGATCCTGTGCTTCTTTCTGCCTGCCCTGGCTGGCACCGGGTTCACGCTGGGCGCCGCCTTGCTGGCCGTCGGGCTGGCCATCGCCCCGATCGAGGTTGCGATGAACACCAAGGCTGGCGAGTTCGAAGCCCGCCACAACCGCCGCATCATGTCCAGCTGTCACGCATTCTGGAGCTTTGGCTCCATGGGCGGCGCAATGATCGGCGGCGCATTCGCCCAGGCAGCCATCCCATTCCAGACCCAACAGGCCCTGGTGATCCCGATCCTGGCCGCGACCTCGATCGCGATTGCCCTGAGGTTGGAACCGGACGACAGCGCGGATACCGGCCCCGAGCCCTCGGGGATGGCGCTGCCCACGCCCGCTATGATGGCACTGTGCCTGCTGCCGATGGGCGCCCTGCTGACCGAAGGCGCGATGATGGAATGGTCCGCATTGTTTCTACGCGGCGATGTCGGGCTGACACCGCTGATAGCATCCGTGGCGTATGGCGTGTTCGCCCTTGTAATGGCCGTCGCGCGACTGGTCGGAGACCCCGTTGCCAGCGCAGTGGGCGTGCGCCAGATCATCGTTGGATCCGCGGCCATTTCCGCAGTTGGCATGGCCGGATTCGCGACCTCGACAGCCCCCGCTCAGGCGATCCTATCGGCGGCGCTGATCGGTGCGGGCATCGCCAATATCTATCCCCAGACCATGTCGCTGGCCGCCCAGTTTCCGGGCGCCTCGGCAGGCCGCACAATCGCCGCCGTCGCCTTCACGGCCTTCTTTGCCTTCCTTGTCGGCCCGCCCCTGATCGGCACGATAGGCAGCTTCTGGGGATTGCCCGCCGCGCTGGCCCTGCTGGCCCCAATCGCCATCTACCCGATCTTTATCGCATCCCGCGTCGTCCAAACCTCGACCGCAAGGACCGAAGCATGACCAAGCCATCTGCCGTGATCTTCGACATTGGAAACGTTCTGATCCGCTGGGACCCCGACCAACTGTACCGACAGCTTGTGCCCGACGATGCCGAGCGCAAAGCCCTGTTCGACACCGTAGATCTGCATGGTATGAACGATCGCGTGGATCGCGGCGCACCGTTTCGGGACACCGTGTACGAGACCGCGGACCGCCACCCGCAGTGGCGTGAAGTCATCCGCCAGTGGCACGACCGCTGGATCGAAATGGCCCGCCCGACCATCGACGGGTCCTGGCACCTTCTGCGCCAATTGCGCGGCATCGGCGTCCCTGTATTTGCGCTGTCGAACTTTGGGGTCGACAGCTTCGCTTATGCGGAAACCCAGTACCCCGAACTCGCCGAGTTCGACCGCAGGTATATCTCGGGCCACATGCGGGTCATCAAACCTGAACCCGAGATCTACGAGATGGTCGAGACGGATAGCGGTCTGACCGGCGATGCGCTGTTCTTCACCGACGACCGCGACGACAACATCAAGGCAGCAGGAGCGCGCGGATGGCAGGCGCATCGGTTCGAAGGCCCCGCTGGACTGGCCCTTGCCCTGCAACAGGTCGGTCTTGACGTCTCGCTCTGACATCGCAGCCCTTGCCAGCGCCCTGGTATCAGGGTAAGGCCCCAACCTCACGAAGTCTCCGCAACCTTCTAAAAAACGGAAACAACCTATCATGTCTCGCGGAATTCTGGCCGGCGTCGCGGCCATGGCGACAATTGTCGTCGTCTCGAACATCCTGGTGCAACACCTGGTCGGCAACTGGCTGACCTGGGG
>CAYWND010000015.1:0-16387 GCA_964459085.1 uncultured Oceanibium sp.
AGTCTGAGCAGCAGGGTGGCCTGGACTGGGAGGATGCGGATGCGCTGATCGCGGCGGCATTGGCGAGTTCCGAAACTGACGATCTGCTTGCAAAGCTGGCCGCCCAGGCACAGTCGGTACGGCAGGCGGATCAGTTTGACACCGGGCAGGCGCAGGCCGCGTCCGAGGCGGCGTTGTCGGCGCTGGAGGTGCCGGATCAACTGATCCTGCGCGGGGTGTTGTCGGTGGGTTTGTATGACGCCGATGGCCAGAGCTTTCCGGTCGAAGGGCTGACGCTGTCCCGGTCGGGCCGGTCCGATGCGGGCGTGCCCGCGCCCGAGGTGCGGATCATCGCAAGCTCGCTGTCCGATCCGCTGGCCATCGATCCCGAAACCGCGCAAAAGATGCTGACCGGGGCGCGTCAGGGCTATGCCCAGGGCTTTCCGGTGACCTTGCGGGCAGAGCCGCTGTTGGCGCTGGAGGAACGCGGCCGCGCGGTGCTGTATGTGAAACCGGTGCGCGCTGTGATCGAGGCGATGGGCGAGGACGGGACGGGCTATCCCGCGGCCTATCTGGATCTGACGCCGGTGTCCGCGGTGCCCGAGGATGGTGCGCTGATCGCCCAGACGGCACCCGCCGCGGCGATCCGGCTGGATGCGGAATACATCGACCTGCTGGCGGTGCGGGAATTTCCCGATCAGATCAGCGATGCGACATTCGCCCGGATGATGAACGACCGCCAGCTTTACGAAGACGCGGCACTAAGCGCAGGGCAGGACCCGCAATGGGGTGTTTTCTTTTCCGAACCGATCAGCGGCCTGGATCCGGTCAGCTATCGCGAGATGCTGGCCGCGTTCACCGACTGGACCCGCGACCGGGCCGCCAACCTGCCCGAAGAGGTCTATATCGAGTTGCGCGAAAGTGCGGTACCCGCCCAATTGATGTGTGGGATCGTAGAAGAGATCTATGGACAGGATTACGCCCAGGCCGTGTCGGCCGAAATGGCGGCGATCCTGGACGGGATGGGCTATGCCGCGATGTCGGCCGAGGCGCAGGCCGTTGCCCAGGCGCGCGGCCAGGGTGTGCATGTCGCGCCCAAGGTGGCGATGGCGATCCAGGGTCGTCCGTCCAATCCGTTCATGGAACATACCCAGTTCGTCAGCATCGGCGTGCGGCAGTGCAACCAGGGTCGCCGCCAGCAGCAAGAGGACTGGATGACGGCCAGCGCCTATGCGGATGCGGTGATCGAGGTCGATGGGATGATCCGCTGGCCCTATGACGGGCAGAGCGCGCGCATGCTGCGCCACTACGGAAAGATCACCGAGGTGGCATTCCGGGACGGTGCGGGCACCCCGGGGCCGCGTAGGCTGGGGGCGTTCCGGATCGCCGTGACGGTGGACAAGAGCGAACGGGTCGTGGTCTCGCAATCCCGGCGGAACGCGGCGGTCGAGTTCGGCGCCCGCGAGGTGCTGACGGCGGATGCGATCGAGGCTGCGCTGCCGCCTGCACCGGACACGCTGGATGTGTTCGGTGTCTCGCCCGGCGGCAGTTGGGCCGAGGCCAAGCCCTTGCTGACCGACCGTTTTGGCGCGGGGCCGGTGATCTCGCTGGAACGCCCGCCCGTGGGGCTGCAGATCCGCGATCTGGGCACCATGGTCGAGACCAGTTTCACGGCCTATCGCAACGGTGATCTGTTTGTCGGCCAGACGGGCGATGCGGTTATGGTTCTGCGCGAGGCGACGCGTGATCCAGACCGGGTGCTGGGCATCGGCAGCCTGCGGACATTCGATGCGGGCAGTGTGACACAAGAGGCGCTGGTGGGCGCGCTGCTGAAGAAATACGGGGCCAAGCCCGAGGTCGAGACGCATACGTCGGTCGCGCATGGGTCGAAACCCGGGCAGACGCTGGTCTGGGGGCGGCGCGCGCAATGCCTGCCGCGAATGATGGGGCGCCTGGATCTTGGCAATTTCCAGCCGCAGGACCCGGCGATGCAGCAGGCGGTGAACGCCCTGCGCCAGACCTTTGCGACGCCCGAGCGGCCCTATAGCACCCGCGAGACCGCGCTGCTGAGCCGCTGCCCGGCGGTCGTGCGCGCCGAGGTCGCGACGAATTACGAGGGCAAGCTGCAGATGACGGTCTGGTCGCTGGATCTGTCGGTGCTGGACGAGGTCGCGCAGCTTGAGGACCGGACGGTCAAGCCGGATGGCGGAGAGGGGACGCAAAAGCTGCTGGAGGAGGCCGCTGACATTGATTTGTAGAAGCATCATCACCGCGCTTTTGGGGGTTTGCCTGCTTGCGGGCGCAGCGGTTGCGCAGGTGGATGTCACCAAGCTTAAGGAAAAGATCGCGGCCCGACAGGGGGAATACAGCGAGATCATGAACTTGCTGGAGGCTGCCGACGGGACCGATGCGCTGGCAGTGTTTGACGTATTGGTCGAGACGGACAACCCGTCGCTGCTGGAGATGGCGCTGAACCACGGGTTCACGGCGGCGGACGTGACCCTGAGGGCGCGGGCGCTGTGGGAGGCGATGTTCCGGCGGGACAACTTGACGATCGAGATCGAAACGGACGGGTTGAGCGACGACGCGGCCGCTGCGCTGAATGATTGGAACGGCAAGACCCAGACTTGGGATCTGTATAACAAGATCGCCGAGACCAAGTGCATATCCCTCAGGAACCTGGGCAACCAATGTGCTGCGGGCTATCAATTGACGGTTTCGGGGATCAAACTGGATATACGGTACACCGGCCAGTTATCAGCCAGCTTCGTGCTGGGCGAAGATGGCGTGCTGACCGGGACGCTGAGGGGCGGAAAGGCGAACCGGCAGCAATACGACTATAACGCGAGGATTGTATTCAAATGACCAGACTTTTTGCCCTGTTTCTTGCCTTGCTCGCGGTTCCGGCGGGCGCGCAGATCTCGCTGGACGAGTTGAAGACCGGGGTGGCCGAGCGGACGGGCGAGTTGGCCGAGTTCGAGCGGATCCTGACCTCGGACGACCCGGCGACGGTGATCGCCGCGATGCAGTTGATGATCGAAAAGGGCGACGCGGATCAGCGCCGGATGGCGGTGCGCCAGGGGCTTTTTAGCGCTGACAGTGCGGTTCGGCAGACGGTTCTGCGCGCGATCTTCAACAGCAAGCCGTCGCTGGTGATCAACATGGTGCCAACGGCGGACAAACCGACCAACGGCTATTTCAACACCATTCGCAGTTGGCAGGGATCGCGCCAGGACGACAATTCCGGGTCGATCGTGATGCGCCTGACCCATTTTGATGCCGAACAGGGCTGCTGGTTCTTTGAATGGGGCGGGCGGCCTTATGGCTGCGGGGCCAAAATGTCGGGGGATGTGGTCAGTATCCTGTTTGGCAGTTCCTGGAGCCAGTACACCCTGAATGCCGAAGGGCAGCTGACCGGAAACCATACGGTCGAGGGCAATATCGTGGCGGCCACGATCTCGTTGGTCGAATAGGCTACTTGTAGAACTCGACAGCGTCGATCTGCACGGGCGAGCCGCCGCCCCAGCTGGACGAGATTTCTATGGTGACGCGGCGGGCGAACTTCGCGCCACGTTTGATGTCCAGCACGCCGGTCGGCGGCATGTCGCGCCGGGCAAATCCCAGCGGGCGGCGGGTGTTGCCGCTGGACGCGTCTGACGTGATGCGGATCGTCTTCGGGACAAAGGTGGTCTGGCCGTCCGCGCTGGAGCGGATGACGATCCGCGACAACTCGACGGTTTCCGCCGCCTCGAATTCCAGACGGATCACCCCGGTCAGCGGGGCAATGTATGGCCCGCTGCCTGCCACCATATCGGACGGTGAGGCCGATCCGTCGACCGGATGCGGCGCCCAGTCAACCGCGCGGAATGTCAGGCGGTCGGCGCTGGCCGGCACGACCGGTGCGCAGTGGGGTTTCATGGCCTCGGGCACGGCAGGGTCGTCGCAGGCGACCTGCTGGGTCGCGTCACCCATAAACCGTGCCAGTCGAGCCTTGATCTCGTCCATGCGCAGGGCCCAGGCCAGATCGGGGCGGTCGACTTCGAGCACCATGCCGACCGGGTTTTGGCCGCGAAAGAGAAATGCGCCAGACGTGCCTGCGATCAGGTCGGCGGGCTGGCCGGGCGCGGGCGCGACAGAAAACTCGTTCTGGGTGACGGTACCGACGATCACATCTCGCAGTTCGACCGACCGCGACCGGGCCCGCACAAGGCTGAGTGCGGCACCTGGGATGGCCATATCGTTGACGCGGCGCGGCAGGTCCTGCCAGGGCAGCCCGCAATCCCGTTCCATCCCGCCGGTGACAAGGCCCAGCGACAGGTCGGTCCGTTCGTCGGTGTCCTTTACGATCCGCGCCGACCCCAGCACCTGACCCTGGGCAGTGGTCAGTCGGATCCCCTCGCGCCGCTGACCGTGGACATGGGTCGGCAGGATCACAAAACAGTTGCCATTGAGGTTGGTCAGCAGACCGCTGCCCGCCCCATCCTCGACCGACACGACCTGCGCGGGGGCGGCGGTGCAAACACCTAGGATCATGCAGAGAATCAAGCTAAGCTTGGGTCCGTTCAAACAAGGGATCGGAAGGGGCATGCGGGTCCTCTGTACAGTTTTGGCGGTGCTTTGGGCGACACCCGCCCTCATGGCCCAGCAACTTACACTCAAGAGCGATTTCGAGGAACAGGTGCTTCCGCGGGCGAAGGTGACGACAGATGTGGTCATGGGCGTGATGATGACGGCGGATGACGCCGAAGGGGACCCAGCCGTGTGGTCGGTGATCCCCCCCCAGGCGACGGACTGGGGCGAGGGGTTGTGCCTGAGGGTGACCAGTCGGGACGGGACCTACGAGTCGACAAACGAATATGCGGTGCCGGACGATGTGGCACCGCCCGTGGCGCCGGTGGAATACCCCACGGCGCAGCGGCGCAAGCTGCGCGGCAGCGTGGCGGTGGTGCGCGCGACCCTGGGGTCATGCCTGGGCCGGTCGACGGTCTTTGTGCCGGTCTATTGGAAAACCGCACCAACGGATGAGGCGCAGAACCTGAGGGTGTTTCTGAACACCGGCGGGCAGAACGCGCAGGTGGCGACAGCATCGGACTATCGCGCGGTCTGCCAGGATGTGCCCGAGGGGCAGGGCATCAAGTACACCGCGATCTGCGAGATCCCGGGTGATGCCCTGGTGTTGAGCGACACGGGCACGGCCGAGCTCTACTTCAAGATCAGCCGCAACCGCGAGGTCGAGCGGGTCCAGATCGAGGTCGTTGCCGCGCAATGACGGACGCTGACGCCGAGCAGGACGAGACCGCGTCGCGCCGCCGCGCTGCGAAATGGGTATTGGCGCTGGTTGTGGTGGCGGCCCTGATGGCAGGCGTGATCTATCCCCAGAATATCGGTCGGTCGATCCTGGTCACGGCCGAGACCGCCACGCTGACACTGGAGTTTCGCGAGACGGCGGCGCCCAAGTATCTGGGCCCGATCTCGGTCTGCCGCCCCGATCCCTTTGCCGACGGTGCGGCAGGGGCGGTCGAGCAGGGCTGCTGGCTGGAAATGAACGCCCGCTATGACCTTGCAGGGCGCGAGATTGCCTTTCCACGCGGCAGCCGGGTCGAGATCAGGCTGTCGGGCGACAGGCTGAATTTCGAAATCCTGGCCTTGCCCGAGGACTGGGAGAATGCCGATGCGCCCGACGGGTATGCGGTCGGCGACATCCTGTCCGTGCCTGCCGCGCGTATGCCCGAGTTTGGGCAGATGGCGGCGCGGGCGGCGATCTGGATCGGCACGCTGCCGGGGACCAGCGATCACGGAACCCTGGATTCGGGGCACTACGAGATCCGGGGGCACACGCTGTACGGTGTGCTGTTTGGGCGGCGCGAGTTGAATATCCTGCGGGCAGGTGACCTGAAGTCCGGTGGGCAAGTGAGGCTGGTGTCGGCGCGGTCGGGGCGCGATGTGTCAAGCTATGTCCACCTGAGCCCCGCCACCAATCCGACCCGGCACCTGCGGGTCGTGGCGGTATCCGAATACGGGCCGATCGACCTGTCGGTTCAGCATTTCCTGTCGCGCCGGACGCTGGTTCGGTCCTCGTTTGCCGACATGATCCTGGGCGATGCTTTGCTGCAGGTGATCGCGTTGCTGGCGGCGGTGCTTGGCATCTATCGGGCAGGCTGGAAGTACGTGGTGGTTCCGATGAGAAAACAGCGCGGCGCCGGCAAGTAGGCGCCAGTATGCGCTGGCAGGGATCGCGGCCCCGGGGCCGGTCAGGCCCCTACATGATCCGGTCCCGCCGGAATGATGCCGCTGGGGTTGAGTGCCTTGATCGAGTAGTACCCCGCCTTGATATGCGGCATCGACACCGTTTCGGCGATGCCCGGGACGGCCAGCATCCGGTCCACGAAGCCCTGCAGATGGGGATAGTCGGCAATCCGTTTCAGATTGGTCTTGAACAGCCCATGATAGGCTGCGTCGAAGCGGATGAGGGTTACGAAAAGGCGTATGTCGGCCTCGGTCACACGGTCGCCCAACAGGAAAGCTCGGCCGTCGGACATTCGTGCGTCCAGATCATCCAGGGTTTCGAACACGGCCTGGTTCGCCTCGTCATAGGCGAACTGCGAGGTGGCGAAGCCGGCCTTGTAGACCCCGTTGTTCAGCCGGTCATAAAGCCATGGCGCCAGCGCATCGATCTGGTCCGCCAGGTCCGCGGGGTAGAGCGTGGGTGTCGTCGGCGCCAGTCCCACAAAGGCGGTGTCCAGCATGCGCAGGATGTCGGCGCTTTCGTTGTTCACGATGGTTGAGGTGTCGGTGTCCCACAGAACCGGCACCGTTGCCCGGCCAGTAAAGGCCGGATCGGCCCGGGTATAGAGTTCATGCATGTAGGTCGACCCGAACACGGGGTCGCGATCGCTGCCCGGGAAGTCCCCGAACCGCCAGCCCTGGTCGGTCAACCGGGGTTCGACCACGGTTATCGGCAGCAGGGTGTCCAGCCGTTTCAGTTTGCGCGCGATCAGGGTGCGCGATGCCCAGGGGCAGATCAGGGCAACATAAAGCCGATAGCGTCCGGCCTGGGCCGGATAGCCGGGTTGCCCATTAGGGCCCGGCCGTCCGTCGGGCGTGATCCAACCCCGAAAGCTGGAGGTCTGGCGTACAAAGCGCCCCTGGTCATCTGCGGCCTGGACCGGGTGCCAGTCGGCGGTCCACTTTCCGTCTATCAGCATGACAGATCAGTCCTTTCGATCGATGATCACGGTCACGCCGCTGGGCGCGACATACGATCGGGTGGGGGTTTCGCCGCGCGCGTTCAGGGCGATCTGCTCCAAACCTGTCGTGGGGCCGGGGTCGGGCGAGCGGCCAGCGCTGCGCCAGACATTCGCCGCGATCTGGTGGTGATAACCACCCGCCCCGAAAAAGCTGCCGCCCGGATAGCGGGCTGTGACCTGCAGTCCCAGACCGGTCCAGAACGCCTCGGCCCGAGGGATATCAGGGGTTTGCAGGTGGACATGCCCGATCCGGGTGTCCAGGGGCGCGCCGCGCCATTCGGTCGGCGCAGGAAGGGTTGCGAAATCCAGCCGGAGGCTGGGCATATCCATGTGCCCCCCCGCCAGGGTCCAGAGGTGGGTCGGGCGGTCGGCATAGATCTCGATTCCGTTGCCTTCGGGATCCGCCAGATAGAGCGCCTCGGACACCTTGTGATCCGAGGCGCCCTGCAGCGTGACGCCGCGCGACGTGGCGTGGCCCAGCCAATTGCCGAGATCGGCGCGGTCCGGCAAGAGAAAAGCGGTGTGAAACAGGCCGGGCGCATCAGTCCGCGCCAGGCCCGCGTCAGGCACGGATCTGAGCGTCAGAAACGGTCTTGCGGCGCCGAGCACGGTTGTGTGCGGGTCGCTTTCGTGGATCCGCAGCCCCAGAACCCCGGCGTAGTATTCAGACATCAGGTCCAGATTGCGGACCTTGAGGGTGACGCCCGACACCGACAACGGCGCGGCGTCGAGGTCAAAGCGGGTCTGGGGATCTGCGGTCATCTCGGCCTCGGTCAACATCTGCTGTGCCGCGACTATGGCTGAGGTACTGTTCCAGATAAATGGCTCTATTAGCGAATTATATTCGCCAATATGTTCCAAATCATGCGATACAGAACCGCGAAGAACACGCGAGGCAGATATGGACGTCGTCGATGGGATGAAGACCTTTGCCGCCACGGTCGAGGCAGGATCGTTTACGGCGGCGGCGGACCGGTTGGGGATCTCGAAAAAGCTGGCCAGCAAATATGTCGCGCAGCTGGAGGATCGCCTTGGCGTGCGACTGTTGCATCGGACCACGCGCAAGTTGGGCCTGACCTCGGCCGGGCGTCGGTATTACGCGGAATGTGTGGACCTTTTGGACCGGTTCAACGCGCTCGAGGATACGGTGCGGGACGACGCTGCCGCATTGCGGGGGCCGTTGCGACTGTCGCTGCCCACCAGTTTCGGAGAGTTGTACTTCTGGCACATTCTGGGGCCGTTCCGCGCCAAGTATCCGGGGATTTCGATCGAAGTGAGGTTGAGCGACGCGTATGTCGATCTGATCGACGAGGGCTTTGATCTGGGGTTGCGCATCGGCAACCTTGAGGCATCCAGCATCATCGCCCGCAAGCTTGCCACGACGGAATTGTGGCTTGTCGCCGCAGACACGTATCTGGATCGGCACGGGGTGCCGAAGGTGCCCGGCGATCTGGTCGGTCACCAGTGCATTCGCGATGCCAACCTGCGCGGCGGCGGGGGATGGCCGTTCGAGGTCGATGGCAGGTTCCAAAACTATCCGGTCTCGGGACCTTATGTGGTCAACAACGCGGCAATCTGTCGGGATCTGGCGCTGGAGGGGCAGGGCATCGCCCTGTGCCCGGACTATGTGGTCGCGCAGGCGGTTGGATCGGGGCGATTGAGGCGGCTGTTGCCGCGCCATCCGTCGATGCGTCTGGACGTCAGTATCATCCATGCCGAGATGGCGTATGTCCCGGCACGCGTTCGGGCGTTCAGCACCCATTTGGTGGATATGTTCAGCAGAATGAAATCCTGGCAGGATCTGTTGGCTGATCCGTCCTGACCTGGGGGTCCGGGATCACGGCAACAGACGGTTCCGCAGATCTTTCGAGGTGTCCAGACAGAAGTGGGACGTGATGTGCTTTACCTGGCGCAGCTGGCCCAGGGTCTGGGCATGAAAGTCCTTGTATTCGGTCAGATCGCCCACCTCGACGCGCAGCAGATATTCGACGTTTCCCGCGATGTTGTGGCATTCCAGAACCTGCGGGGCCATGTCCATCGCACGTTCGAAGACGCGGGCGTCTTCGTAGAGTTGCTGTTCCAATCCGACCAGCACGAACACCGTGATCCTGGGGGTCAGGGCCGACCGGTCGATGATCGCGCGGTATCCCTTGATCACGCCCGATCTCTCCAGCTCTTGCACACGACGCAGACAGGCAGATGGGGACAAGCCCACACGCCGTGCCAATTCGATGTTGGTGAGTCGGCCTGAGCCTTCCAAAGTGGACAATATTTTTTCGCTTGCGGGATCAAGTTCGGACATTTGTTGTTTGTTTATCCGATTTATCGACGAGTTAGCAAGGAATACTCGGCAATACTGGCCCATAATGACCAATGAGTGTCACACAAGTTGAGGAGGGCCGATGATGTTGCCCATCGAGGCGTACGGGATTTCCCCTGAGCGTGGTTATTTGTGTCAGTTCGACGCCAGCGATGTTGCCCTGCCGGATGCCCTGGCCGGGGTGCGGGATACCGCACTGTCGCTGCCCGATCTGTTGCCATCGGGGCGGGTGCGAAGCCTGTTGCGTGATCGGTTGCCGGACATCGGTACGAACGACATTCCAAATGACGCAAGCGACGAACAGTTGCGGATCGCAATGGTCCATTACGGGTTCCTGGTTCAGGCCTATGTCTGGGGCGAAGAGGACCCGCCCGAGATCCTGCCGCGATGCCTTGCAGTGCCGATCGTCGCGCTGGCCGACCGGCTGGGTCAACAACCGCTTCTGTCCTACAGCGCTTATGTTCTGGACAACTGGGCTAAGATCGAGCCGGGCGGCGGTGTGACGCTGGACAACATTCGGATGCTACAACAGTTTCTGGGCGGCCAGGACGAAGCCTGGTTCGTCATGATCCATGTGGCGATCGAGGCGCAGGCCGGACAGGCGCTGACCCGCATGCCAAAGGTCATCGATGCTGTGCGCGCCGGGGATGCCGCAGCAGTGCAATTGCAGCTGCAAGAGATCGCCGAGGCCTGGGAGGGGATCAACGCGATCTTTGACCGGATGCCGGAACGGTGCGATCCCCACATGTACTTTACCCGCGTGCGACCCTTCATCCATGGATGGAAGGACAATCCCGCTATGCCTCATGGGCTGCGCTATGACGGTGTTGAACGGTACCAGTCGCGGGGTCAGGCCTATCGCGGGCAGACCGGGTCTCAGTCCTCGATCGTGCCGGCGATGGATGCGCTGATGGGCGTCGGTCATGCGCAGGATCCCATGAAGGCGTATTTGGACGAGTTGCATGTCTATCGCCCCCCGGCGCATCGCCGGTTCATCGAGGATGTGCGCAGCGAAAGCGGGTTGCGGCCGTTTGTTCTGTCCTGCGGCGATCCGGGCCTGACCGAGGCTTACAACGCCAACGTTCAGCTGGTGGCCGATTTCCGGTCACGGCATTTGGAATACGCGGCATCCTATATCAACCGGCAGGCCAAGGGGGCGGCCGGCAACGACACCGAGGTCGGCACCGGTGGCACGCCGTTCATGCGGTATCTCAAGAAGCACCGGGACGAGACGCGTGCACGCCTGTTGCCGATCGAGACGCGGAAATCCGCATGATCGCAGCGCCGGGCGCCGGGCCGGATTTGCGGCAGGTGGCCGCGATTGGGATGGGTTGGGCATTGCCGCATACCGGCGGATTGCATAGCTTGGAGGTGAACAGCCAGGATACGTAGATCGCATATGTCGACGCTTCAGCAGTCCGTTTCGGCCAAGGAGATATCGGTCAAAGACGCCTGTGTCCTGGAGGCGCTTAAGGTGATCGAACAGGACGGGCTAGAGCATCTGAGCCTGCGGGAGGTTGCGCGTCGTCTGGGGATTTCACATCAGGCGCCGTACAAGCATTTCCCAAGCCGCGATCACATCCTGGCCGAAGTGGTCGCCCGGACGTTTCAGGAGTTTGCCGACTATCTGGATGGGCGCGAGATCACCGGTGATCCGCACGAGGACATGCGGGCGATGGGCGAGCGCTATATCCGGTTTGCGCTGCAAAATCCGTCTCGCTATCGGTTGATGTTCAACACCCCGTTGCCGCCCGCGGACCAGCACCCCGAGATGATGGCCAAGGCCAAGCATGCGTTCAATCTGTTGACCAGCGGCTTGTCGCGATTCCCCCAGGCCGAGGTCGACGCCGCGGACCGGGCGGGTGTTGAAAGGGACGCGTTGTTCATCTGGTCGGGCATGCACGGGATTGTCAGCATCTTCCAGTCTGACAGCATCTCGACCCTCGCCCTGCAGGATGGCGTCCGGGACACTGTCGCAAACCACATCATGGAGCGGATCGGTCAGGCCATGCGGAGCGGCCGTCCGGGGGAGGACATCTAGCGGGCGTGCCTTGACGATCGCCAGCCGAAACAGCCGCATTCAATATTCCGAGGCGGCCGGTCCTACGTCGACGCCACGCTCAAGCCAGATCCGATGCACGTCGTTCCAGTCCGGGATGTCCCGGGTTTCGAATCCGATGGTCTTGCCGGTCGCAAAAGCGTGGAACGACGTCATCGCATCAAGATGCGCGCCGGTGATCAGGTAGGCCTGCATGCAGGATTTTTCCGACCATACGGTCCGGGTGTGGTGGATGCCGTTTATCGTGCGGGAACCGGCTTGCAGGCAGCCTGGTGCAGACTGGGCCTGCGCCATGGCCCTTAGCGCGTGACCCCAGAATCGGGGGGCGTGATAGAAGGCCTTCAGCTTCAGGCCCGTGATGGAAACATAGACTGGTGAGGGGGTCATTTTCGCCTCTGAAGTTGACACCGTCAACCAATGTAGTATGTAGGTATACAGTGTCAACCAATTGAAGCGAGATGGTCACCCGATGACAGAATTTGCAGAGAAATATGGGCCCTGGGCGATGGTGACGGGGGCCTCCGACGGGATCGGCCGTGCGATGGCCGAGGATCTGGCCGGGCGTGGTCTGAACCTGATTCTGGTCGCCCGGCGGCAGTCGCTGCTGGAGGACCTGGCGAACCGGTTGTCAGGGGCGCACCAGATCAAGGTGCAGGTCGTTGCGGCCGACCTGAGCGATGCGGATCAGGTGGACCGGGTCAATCGGGCCGGTGCCGCGTTCGATGTGGGCCTTTTGGCCGCTTGTGCCGGATTTGGAACCGCGGGCGACATGCTGGACATCAACGCGGAAACGGAATTGGAAGTGATCGATGTGAATTGCCGGGCGGTGATGCAGATGACGCATGCCTTTGGTCACCGGCTGGCCCAGCGAGGGCGTGGCGGGATCGTTCTGATGAGTTCGATAGTCGCGTTCCAAGGGGTGGCAGGGTCGGCCAACTACGCGGCCACCAAGGCCTATGTCCAAACCCTTGCCGAAGGCATCCGTCCAGAGTTGGCCAAACGTGGCGTCGATGTCGTGGCATCAGCACCTGGACCTGTCGCGACCGGATTTGCCGCCCGTGCCGACATGGTGATGAGCGGCGCGGCAGCCCCTGAAGTCGTAGCCAGACAAACCCTGGATGCCCTGGGCCGGCGCGGGCTGGTCAGGCCAGGATTCATGTCCAAGTTTCTGGGCTACAACCTGGCCATACTGCCGCGGTTTGGACGGCGCATGGTGATGCGTCAGGTCATGAGCGGTATGACAAAGCATCAGAAGGCATGAAGCGCCCGTTTGGCCCGGGATGTCTATCGCCCCTAGTGAATGCCCGTGACCAGCGCGTACACCAAACGGCCGCGCCCAAGACGGCGCGCAACGGTCATCGGCCAGGCATGGGACTTTTTGGTAGCGGAGGAGGGGCTTGAACGCCCGAAAGGCGGATTAAGGGTCTAATTCCAAGGGATTTCAGGTGTTTAGATAGCTGAGCCAAAATCCTCTTATGGCACTGATAAATATACAATACTCCTCTTGTACCTGATCATAGCTCACTACCCCAGCGCCGCAGACTTGTGAGACCGTGATGCGGCTTACGGACATTCGGATCAAAGATCTGAAGGCCCCAGAGAAGGGCCAGAAGACGTATTTAAACCATGGTTTGTGAGGCTTCGGTGTCCGCGTCGCTTAGGGTGGCAGCAGGTCATTATTCGAGATGTATGGTGCGAAGCGGAGCGGAAAACTTTGGGTCGCTACCCCGATCTCACCCGCGCGAACGCTCGAAAGTACGCCAAGCAGGTGCAGGCGGGAGCTATCGCACAAACAAGCGTTCCTTCACCGTACGAGCCAGTTTCGTTGTCTGACGCCCGCCGCCACTTTCTGGCCGACAGCAAGGACCGCAACAGGGAATGGACATATCAAGGATACACGCGCCTCCTCCATCGCCATTTGCCTTCACAGAGAGCATCGAGACGCTGACACGAGCGGGCGTGATGACTGCTGTTGAAAAGCTCGCGACTACCCAATGCTCATGTTCAGGTATCGGCAAGCGGATGAAAACAAGCAACCTGAGTGCCGCTTTCGGTATCCTCCAGGGCGGGGTTTTGTGATCGGCATTGATCGGTTGCATGTGGACATCTGGCCGCAAATGCACATCCGGGCGGAGGGTCCAGTGGGTTCGGTAGTTCCGTCCCTTTGGCCTCTGGCGCGGTCAAAGGACGGCCGACCACTGGGGCGCTGTCGGCGAGAAGCTTGGTGTAGGGGTGACGCGGGTTCGCGAAGACGACCTCAGCAGGGCCAAGCTCTACTACCGAGCCAAAATAGAGGACCGCGATCCGATCACTGACCGCTTCGACAACCGCGAGGTCATGGCTGATGAAGAGATACGTCAGGTCGAATTCTTTCTTAAGGTCGGCAAGCAGGTTCAGCACCTGTGCCTGGACCGAGACGTCGAGCGCAGAGACGGGTTCATCAAGGATGAGGATGCGCGCATTCGCCGCCAATGCCCTCGCGATCCCAATCCGCTGGGCCTGCCCGCCGGAAAACTCGTGCGGATAGCGTTCGAGGAACTCTTCACGCAGATTCACGCTGGCGAAAATCTCGGCGATCCGTTTGTCACGCTGGGGTTTCGCCATACCGTGAAGCTGCTTGAGCGGCGCTTCCATGATCTGGCGGATGGTTTTCCGTGGGTTGAGCGACGAGATCGGGTCCTGGAACACATACTGTATGCGCTTGCCGAAATCCGCCGGGTCCGCATTGTTGAGCGCCGCCCCTTCGATCTGGATCGAACCGGTCGATGGCGGCAAAAGACCGACCAGCATCCGGGCGAGCGTGGACTTTCCGCAGCCCGATTCACCGACTATGCCGAGGGTTTCGTTCTTTCGGACCGTCAAGGTAATCGGATGGACCGCCTTCACAGAAGCCGTCGCAGCACCGAAGAGGCTTTTCCCGACGGGGAATGTCTTTGAAAGGTTGTCGAGCGTCAGGGCATCGCTCATTCCGCGGCCTCCTTCAGAGGTGTTTCTGGGAAAAGGCACCTTACGGCGCGCGCGCCGTTGCGCTCCAAAGGTATGTCGCCCTGTCGACAGGCATCCCGCGCCTTGCGGCAACGGTCGGCAAAAGCACACCCGGCAGGCAGTTTGTCGACAACCGGCGGCAGGCCGGGGATGGCTTCGAGCCGCCGCTTGCCTTCGCCGAGTTCCGGCACGCATGCCATGAGGCGAGCCGTGTATGGATGGCGCGGGTTGTCGAGAATATCGCTGGTTTGCCCTTCCTCAACGATGCGGCCCGCGTACATAACGGCGACGCGGTCGCAGAGTTGCGCAACCACCCCAAAGTCGTGGGTGATGAAGACAATCGCCAGTCCACGTGATTTTCTGAGGTCATCCAGCAGCGCGAGGATTTGCGCCTGCACCGTCACATCGAGCGCGGTCGTCGGCTCGTCAGCGATGATGACGTCAGGGTCATTGGCCAGCGCCATAGCGATGCCGACGCGCTGCCGCATGCCGCCCGACATCTCGTGCGGATAGTCCGTGATCCGCTTCGCGGCGTTTGGAATGCGCACGGCTTCGAGGAGTTCGATCGCCTTTGCCTGGCCTTCTTCCTTCCCGATCGGTCGATGCGAACGAATGGCCTCGATCAACTGGTCGCCGACGCGATACAGCGGGTGAAGCGTCGCCAGCGGATCCTGGAAGATATAGGCCACGTTCCGCCCGCGCATGTCGCGGAGTTGCTTGTAAGGCGCGCCGATAAGGTCCTTGCCCTCGTAGCGCACTGCGCCCCCAGTGACGATGCCTGGCGGCGAGGCGACAAGGCCCATTACGGAAAGTGCTGTCACTGACTTGCCAGAGCCGGACTCGCCAATGATGCCGAGGCATTCGCCCTTTTCGACATGAAGCGAGACACCCCCGACGGCACGGTAAACGCGATCCTTGACGTGAAACTGCGTCTGCAACTCCTGTACTTCGAGGAGCCCCCTTCCCTCGGAGGCCGGAGCAGGCGCCTCGCGCTTGACCATGGTCGCCGCCATCGGTCGCGACAGAGCACCAGACTTGAGCCGCGGATCAAGGGCATCCCGGACACCGTCGCCCAGAAGATTGATCGACATCACGATGATCAAGATCATCACACCCGGCACAATCGACGTATGGGGGTTGGTGATAAGTGCCGAGCGCGCTTCGCCCAGCATAGAGCCAAGATCGGCCTGTGGTGGCTGCGAGCCGAGGCCGAGGAACGAAAGTCCCGCCGTTTCCAGGATCATCCAGCCGATGGTTGTCGACATCGCGATGATGATCACCGGGATCACGTTGGGCAGAACTTCGGTCAGAATGATCCGTGCGTTCGACATGCCCGCCAGCCGGGCGGCATCCACAAACTCCTTGTGCGCGATGCCGACAGTGATGCCGCGGATGTTGCGCGCAAAAAACGGCACGTTGACCGCAGCCACGGCGATGAGCGCGTTAAAGAGGCCCGGGCCAAGGGCGGCCACGATGGCGAGCGCCAGAAGGATGTATGGAAATGCCATCAGCATATCCACGCCGCGCATGATTATGTTGTCTGTCCGCCCGCCGTAGAACCCAGCGATGATGCCAATGGCGGCCCCGACGGTTGCCGCGATGATTGCCGCCGCAAAGCCCACGGCGAGAGACAGCTGCGTCCCCCAGAGGAGCCTCGACAGGAGATCGCGCCCGAGGTGATCGGTCCCGAGGAGCGCGCCTTCGGAGAATGGTGGTTTGAACCGATTGCCGGTGTCCGTGACATCCGGGTCGGCCAGCGGAAGGATGGGTGTCATGAGCACCAGCAGGATCACAAGC